>JACOUJ010000056.1 GCA_016177865.1 Candidatus Rokuibacteriota bacterium | reverse complement strand
GGGCCCGACCAGAGGTCAGCGCTTCCGGGCCGGCGCGCTTCGCCCCGCCCTGCGCTGCGCACGGCGACACGGCTCGCCATGAGGCGCTCGCTGGGGCGCCCAGGCCAGGCCTCTAGGAGTGAGAGCCGACGTCTCAGAATTCTACGCCCCGCGGAGGCGAGGGTCGAGGACGTCGCGGAGGGCGTCCCCCAGGAGATTCGAGCCGAAGACCGCGAGGCTGATCGCGCTCCCCGGAAAGATGACGAGCCAGGGGGCTTTCTGGGCGAATTCCGCGGCCGAGACGGAGAGCATCCGCCCCCACGAGGGGTACGGCTCCGGGACGCCGAGCCCGAGAAAGGAGAGCGCCGCCTCCACCAGGATGGCGCTCCCGAGCTGAGCGGTCATCAGCACGATGAACGGCCCAATCGTGTTGGGCAGCACGTGGCGGAACGCAATGGTGAGGTGGCCCACCCCGAGGGCGCGGGCCGCTTCGATATACGCGAATTCTCGGATGGCGAGAACGCTCGAGCGGATAACC
The DNA here is from genome assembly GCA_016177865.1 of Candidatus Rokuibacteriota bacterium. Classification (GTDB taxonomy): domain Bacteria; phylum Methylomirabilota; class Methylomirabilia; order Rokubacteriales; family JACOUJ01; genus JACOUJ01. The sequence continues at coordinate 4,536 of JACOUJ010000056.1, read as the reverse complement.
CGCTGGGCCCTGGGGATGATCGGGACCGAGATGGCCACGATGACGTTCCCGACGGACGGTCCGAGGGCAGCGGCCATGACCAGGGCCAGGATCAGGAGCGGCAACCCCTGGAGGATGTCCATCACCCGTTGAGTGACGAGGTCCACCCATCCTCCGAAATAGCCAGAGAGAAGACCGATGATCCCGCCGAACACCGCCCCGAGCAGGGTCGAGGCGAGCCCCACCGCGAGGGAGACACGCGCCCCGTGAATGATCCGGCTGTAGATATCTCGCCCGAGGTTATCGGTGCCGAGCCAGTGGGCATGACCGGGGCGGGCCAGGGTGTGCTCGGCGTCGGTCCGAATCGGGTCGTGGGTGGCCAGAACCTCGGAAAAGACCGCGGTCAGCACCATGACGAACATGAAGACCCCGCCCACGGCCCCCAGCGGTTTCTCCCGGAAGAAGCGGAAGAGGGTCATGCCTATCGCGCCTCGTAATGAATGCGCGGGTCCAGCCAGCCGTAGAGAAGATCCACCGCGAGGTTGGCGAGGATGACGACGATGGCGATGAACATCACCAGGTTCTGGACCACGGGATAGTCGCGCCAGAGGATCGCGTCAACCAGATAGCGGGCGACGCCGGGGAGATTGAAGACGGTCTCGGTGACGACCAGACCGCCGATCATGAAGGCGAGCTCGATGCCGATCACGGTGACGACCGGGAGAATGGCGTTTTTCAGCGCGTGGCCAAAGACCACCGACCACTCCCGCTGCCCCTTGGCCCAGGCGGTCCGGATATAGTCCTCCCGAAGGACCTCCAGCATCGAAGAGCGGGTGATCCGCATGATCAGGGCGGAGCTCCGGTAGCCGACCGCGAGAGCAGGAAAGAGGAACTGGAGGAGGTGAGCCGGGAGATCCTCAAATGGGGAGACGTAGGTCATCGAGGGGATCCATCCCGCCCAAGAAACCAGGAGGAGGATGATCACCATCCCCAGCCAGAACGACGGCATCGAGAGGCCTGCCAGGCTCAACACCCGCATGACGTAATCGAGCCATCGGTCCTGGCGCACGGCGCTCAGGACGCCGTAGGACTTGCCGAGGTCCCCCTGGGCAATGGCGCCGAGCCACTGGCCGTACTGGACGAGGACCGGCCGGTCAAACCCCAGCTCCCGTGTCAGGGCCTGTTTGGCCTGTGGGTCTACGTACCCCGCAGACTCAAAAAGGATATCCACGATGTTCCCGGGGGCCAGGCGCAGCAGGATAAAGATAATGACCGACATCCCGAGGAGCGTCAGGACGGCGGTCAGGAGGCGCTGGAGGAGGTAAGTGCGCAATGTCGGTTTACTTGTCCAGCCAGACCTCCTGCATCCGGCCGTAATTGTAAATGCTTTGGTGGGGGACCAGGTTTTTGACGAATGGCCACATGACGACGTATTCCTTACTCCACCCGAGCATCAACCTCGCCCCGTCCAGTTGGAGCTTCTTATCAATCTCGTGAACGAGGGCGAGACGCTTCTTTTGATCTAACGTCTGAGACTGCTGGTCAATGAGCTTGTCTACCTCTTCGTTGCAGTAGTCGGAGTAGTTTCGGGCGGAGCCGCACTTGAAGTTCTCGTAGAGGTTCGCGTCCGGGTCATCCGGTCCGATGCCGGTCAGGTTGAGCGCCATCTCGAACTCCCTGCGCGTCATCTTCGGGTGCCAGACACCGGTCTCCACCTGCTCGAGTCCGGCGTCGATGCCCACCTGCCTGAGCTGGTCAACGACGTAGCTGGCGATGTCCACGTAGGTCGGAATGGCCCGGGTGGAGACGGTCACCTTGAGCTTGCTAAGACCATATGCCTCGGCGAGGAGCTTTCGGGCCTCATCCTTCTGCCGGCCTGGATCGCCAAAGCCCGGGAGCTTCGCCTGCTCTGAAGCCGGGAGCCCCCAGACCCCGTAGGGTGGGGGGAGAAGGATCCCACCCGGGAAGGCCGCGCCCTGCCGGCCGGCCTGGATGTACCCCTGTCTGCCAATGGCGAGGCTAACGGCCCGCCGAACCCTGGCGTCCCGGAAGATCGGCCGCTTGAAGTTCACCAGGATGTGGTCGTTGACGTTGGTCGTTGCCTCAATCAGGACGAGGCTCGGCACCGCCTGCTTCGCGCTCTCAGCGGGGGTCTTGGCGATTTCGAAGGGAAAGGCGATATGCTGGCGCCCGGCCTGGAGGGCGGCATAGCGCGTGGCCCGGTCCTTGATGACGACATACCGGATCCCGTCGAGGTACGGCCGGCCGGTGACGAAATAGTCAGGATTTTTGACCAGCTCCACAACCTCGCCAGGCTTATACTCCTTGAGCTTGAACGGGCCAGTCCCTATGCATTTCGTCCGAAGCTCGGCCAGCGGGAGGTGGGCGGGGTACACGGCCGAGTAACCCGAGGCCAGCATCATGAGAAGCGAGGGCTGGGGGTGTTTGAGGCGGAAGATTACCGTGTAGGGGTCGGGCGTCTCAATGGCCCCCACGTTTTCGTACCAGAGCTTCCTCGGATTGACCCGGAGCTTTTGCGCGATCCCCGGGGCCTCCCGCACGGTGTCAAACGTGTGCTTCACGTCTTTGGAGGTGAAGGGTTGGCCGTCGTGCCACTTGACCCCTTTTCGGAGGAAGAAGACCAGGTTCCGGCCCCCCTCCTGCCAGGACCACTTCTCCGCCAGCTCGCCGATGATCGTGTCCAGGCTCTCCTGCTTCTTCAATGGGTCGAAGAGGATGAGGTTCGAGTAGCAGGGCATCGTAGGCCATACGGCGCCGATGGTGGTTTCATCGTGAAGGCTAAAGCTGGGCGGGGCTTCATTCAACGTGGCGATCAGCGTCCCCCCTGCCTTCGGGGTCTGGGCAGGAGCCGCCAGGGGAACCAGCAGGCCTGCCATCACCCCGCAAACGATAAGACTCCAGATTCGACTCTTCATCGCGTAACCTCCTTCGGGGGGAAGCCCCCGCACTTACGACACCAAGTAGAGACAGACAGTCGCCGCTATCAACCCGACATTCTTCGATATACCGCCCAAAGGGTCCAGAAGGAATTGGGGAGACGTTGCCGCAAGGCTGAGGGTAAAGACGATCAACAGGACGAGTTGAACCGCGGCCACCCATTTGACGCAAAGTCCCATCCAGAGGGCGAGCCCCAGGATCACCTCGACCACCCCGAGTCCCGTGACGAAGGCGCGGGCATCGAACGGCACGAGATGAGAGCGCGCCACGAATTCGACTTCCTGAGCAGGCGAAACCAGAAACTTGGGCACCAGGCCCTCGTAGATCCATACGAATCCCAGCCCCACGCGGAGGATCAGGGGAATCAGTCTGAGCGACGGGGAAGGCATAGGAAAAGGCGGGGGCCACGGGACACCGAGCCGCGGGCTCTAACCTGGCCGGCTACCTCCGGCTGCCACACGACCCAAACGTAACCGATAACCCGCAAAGAAATCAAGGCCATCGCTCCGGAACAACTCAGGCAGCACTGCAGAGAGGAACTTTTCCAGTGGAAAATTTCCACAAATCTACGTGGATGCTCGGGATCATTCAAGACAAAAAGTCCTTATCCACAGACCCTTACGACATCGCTCTTCCTTGGGCACAGCGCTTGCTCTATGTAGAGACATCTTTCGAATACTCGGTGGGTGTTGCCCGCCGGGCTTACGCCATAGCGGAGGGCAGAGTATGAGAACCGTTCGAGGGCAACAGGGCTTCACCCTCATCGAGCTGGCCATTGTCGTAGCCATTGTCGGGATCTTGGCGGCCATCGCGCTCCCCGGCTACTTGAACCTGACGCAGACCGCCCAGGCCGCATCGGAGGACGGAGTGATCGGAGCCCTGGCCAGCGCGGCTGTGATTTACTTAGCGAAGAACGGAACGTTGCCTGCAGATTCAGAGACCTTGGGGGCGCAGGTCATCCCGAGGGTCACGGACCTCGGCCGCCTCACCGGGGTGCCAAACATCGCGCACGCAGTGAGCTACAACCCCGCTACGGGATGCATTGCAGCGGCGCCGTCTCTGAATCACCCAACGTCTCACACACACTCGGTGAGCTGCTAGTGGCCCCGACTCACTCCCCCCAAATACTCTGGCGACATGGGCGAGTCAAGCAAAAAACGTAGGGTGAGAACTGCCGCACTTTCCCATGAGGACTCTAGGCGGGCCTGAGAACGCGCTCAAGCAGCCTCCGAAGCTCGTCCAAACGAAATGGCTTGCTCACTACAGGAGCTCCGGTTTCCTGTAGGAAGGTTTTGGTCTCCGGATCCGAGGCGAATCCCGTGATAAAGATAAAGCGTCGGCGTAGCGCAGGGAACCGGCGCGCGACCTCCCGGTAGAAGCCTGGGCCATCCAACACAGGCATCTTGATGTCGCAGACAATCACCTCGTAAGTTTGTTGCCGAAGCTTGTCCAGGGCCAACGCCCCATTGGCGGCGGCGTGGACCTCGTGCCCATCCTGACGGAACAGTTCCGTCAGGAGGTCGGCGATGCGCCAGTCGTCATCGACAATGCGAATCGACTTCCGTGGAACTCCCAGAACCATTAGCCTAAGGTTGTTGG
>JACOUJ010000055.1 GCA_016177865.1 Candidatus Rokuibacteriota bacterium | reverse complement strand
TCAGAAGGTCCACGTAATCTCAAACGTGGCGGCGAAGGAAACGATTGGCTGGGAGAGGAGGATTCGAACCCCCGCTACGTGGTCCAGAGCCACGCGTCCTACCGCTAGACGATCTCCCAGCGCGAGCCGTATTGTCACACGGGAGAACAGACCGAGTCAAGGTCGGGACCGGGAAAAACGCGAAGCCCCAAGGCAATAAGACCTCGGGGCTTCAAGATTTTTCGGGAATTGAGGTAGATGACTACTTTACGGCCTTCTTCAGAGCCATACTGGCCTTGAATCGAGGGACCCGTGCCGCAGGAATCTTGATCGGTTTCCCGGTCTGAGGATTTCGCCCGTTCCGCGCCGCCCGCCGAGATGTCAAAAAGGTGCCGAATCCTACCAGGGTGACTCGCCGCCCCCGCCTGAGGGAATCTCTCACCGATGAGAGGCATGCGTTGAGGGCCTTCTCGGCCCCCGCCTTGGAACTCCCCGAAGCCTTTGCCATGGCCGCCACCAACTCCGCCTTTGTCATACTCTCACCTCCTCCCGATGACGCGTGAATGAAAGACGCCCTTCATATAGCAGAGCGATCTTGGCACTGTCAATAGGGAAAATCCGCGCGGGGAGAGAACCTCAAAACGATTTCCCGGAATCAGAGTTTGGTATAATTCCCCGGGATCATCTCTGCCGAGAGGAGTCGCCGATGGATGCCTCAACGCTCGTGATCATCGTATGGGAGTACCCGCTCATGGGAGGGCGCTTCGTCTTGATTCGGCTGGCCTCCGGATTCTTTCTCCCCGTGGTCGCGGGGCTCGCCGCGCCGCTCTTTGCCCGGGAATAGGCGCCATGCCGTTTCGAGACCTGAGGGAATTCATCACGTGGCTCGAAGGGCGGGGACAACTCCGGCGGATCAAGGTCCCGGTGCGGCGGGAGCTCGAGATCAGCGAGATCGTGGACCGGGTGGTGAAGGGGCCGGTGGAACAGAACGTCGCTGTGCTCTTCGAGAACGTCGAGGGCTTTCGCACCCCGGTCCTGATGAACGTCTTCGGGTCGGCCGAGCGGATGGCCTGGGCCCTGGGCGTGAAGGAGCTCAACGATCTCTCCGAGAAGGTCGCCAAGCTCCTGGACCTTTCGATCCCCGGTGGCATCATCGAAAAGCTCAAGAAGCTCGGCCAGCTCCTCGAGGTCGCGCGCGCAGGACCCCGGCGCATCTCGTCCGGCCCCTGTCAGGAAGTCGTGGAGACCCGTCGGCCCTCGCTCTCCGAGATCCCCATCCTCTGGTGCTGGCCAAAGGATGCTGGCTACTACATCACCTTCCCCCTGGTCATCACGCGCGATCCCCTGACGGGCACGAGGAATGTGGGAACGTATCGCCTCCAGGTCTATGATGAGCAGACCCTCGGGATGCACTGGCATCGCCACAAAGGGGGGGCTGAGCATCAGCGGGAGGGCGAGCTGAGCGGCCGGGGCCGCCTGGATGTCGCGATCGCCCTCGGGGCCGATCCCGTCACCATGTATGCGGGCACGGCGCCGCTTCCGCCGGTCATGGACGAGCTGTTATTCGCTGGCTGGCTGCGGGGCGCCGGCGTCGAGCTGGTCAAGTGCGTGAGCGTGGATCTGGAGGTGCCGGCGCACGCCGAGATCGTGCTGGAAGGGTACGTGGATCTCTCGGAGCGCCGCATCGAGGGACCGTTTGGCGATCACACCGGTTACTACAGCCCGCCCGACGAATACCCGGTCTTCCACCTCACCGCCCTGACTCGCCGGCGCGATCCCATCTACCCGTCGATCATCGTCGGCCGCCCCCCGCAGGAGGACTACTGGCTCGGCAAGGCAACCGAGCGCCTCTTCCTCCCTATCATCCGCGCGGTCCTCCCCGAGGTGGTAGACATGAACATGCCAGCGGAAGGCGTCTTCCACAACCTCGTGATCGTGTCGATCCGGAAGCGCTATCCGGGGCAGGCCCGCAAAGTGATGTACGGTCTCTGGGGCCTGGGCCTCATGATGCTGACCAAAACCATCATCGTCGTGGATGAGGAGGTGAATGTTCACGACGTGAAGGAGGTCACGTGGCGCGCGACGTGTAATATTGATCCTGCGCGGGACCTCGTGGTGGTGGAAGGCCCCATGGACGATCTGGATCACTCGGGGCTCCGGAAGAATTACGGGGGAAAGCTCGGGATCGACGCGACCGCCAAGGGACCGCTCGACGGGTTCACGCGCCCCTGGCCCGACGAGATCCGGATGTCGGAGGAAATGATCCGACGCGTCACCCAGCGATGGAAGGAGCTGGGGCTTGGGTAAACACAGCCCTTCAGCAATTGATCCCGTCGGGCTGGGCGGGAGGTGCCCCAGCGAGCGCCTCATGGCGAGCCGTGTCGCCGTGCGCAGCGCAGGGCGGGGCGGAGCGCGCCGGCCCGAAGGCGCTGACCTCTGGTCGGGATCAACACATACCCCCTCAGGGGGATGGGGGGTCGCGCGGAGCCACGCCCGAGCCAGCTACGGCGACCTAGGCGAGGCCATTGAAGCGAGCGGGGCACCCCCCGCCCAGCTACTTCGTCAATCATCGTGAAGGTTAAGTATTTCTTTGAAGCGATCAAAGTCGAGCACACCGTCTTCGCGCTCCCGTTCGCGTACATCGGGATGATCCTGGCCGCGAGAGGCTGGCCAGGCTGGCGCATCTTTCTTTGGATCACCGTGGCCATGGTGGCCGCTCGCACCCTCGCCATGGCGACGAACCGTGTGGTGGATCGGGCCGTGGATGCGAGGAATCCACGCACCGCCAACCGTCATCTTCCTCTCGGGCTCCTCGGCCCATGGGAAGTCGGCGCGTGGGCCGCCGCTTCGGCGGCCGTGCTCCTCCTCGCCGCCTGGCAGCTCAACCCGCTCTGCCTCGCGCTCGCGCCAGTGGCCATCCTCTTTCTCGTCGGCTACAACTACACGAAGTTCTTCACCTGGACCTCGCACTGGATCCTCGGGCTCACGGATGGCGCGGCGGCGGCCGGGGCGTGGGCCGCGGTCCGCGGAACCATTGATCTTCCGGCCTACCTCCTCTGGTTTGCCGTGACGGTCTGGATCGCCGGCTTCGATCTCCTCTACGCCTGCCAGGATGTCGAGTTCGATCGGCGGGAGCGGCTCCACGCGGTCCCCGCGCGCTTCGGCATCCCCACCGCCCTTCGATGGGCGCGCTACTGCCATCTTCTGACGGTCCTCGCCCTCGCAGGCGCGGGCTGGGTCACGGGGCTCGGCTGGCCGTACTGGATCGGATGGCTGGCCGTGGGCGGGCTCTTCGTCTACGAGCACTCCCTGGTCTCCGCCTCCGATCTCTCCCGCCTCGACATGGCCTTCTTCAACGTGAATGGCTACATCGCGCTCATCATCTTCGCCGCCACGCTGGCCGGCCTCAGGTTCTAACGAAGGAAGGAGGGAATCCAGATGAAGCGGTTACTACTCGGAACGAGTCTCCTGTGGGTTCTCGCGCTCCCCTTGGTCTGGGGGGCCGAGAAGATCGTCCTCGATGGCTCGAGCGGAATGCTCCCCCTCGCGACGGCCCTGGCCAAGACTTATCAAGGGAAGTTTCCCGATCTCCAGGTGGAGTTGGGGAAAGGCCTTGGGACTGGGGCTCGGCTCCAAGCCCTCGCGGAGGGGAGGATTCAGATCGCCTTGGCCAGCCACGGGATCAGTCCCGAGGAGGTCCGGAAGGGAAATCTGAAGGTCATCGAGGTCGCGAAGGGCGCGATCGTCTTCGCCGTGAACGCGACGGTCCCCCTCACGGACATTACGGCCAACCTAGTCTGTGACATCTACAGCGGGAGGGTCCGGAGCTGGCCGCCCATGGGGGGCACAGACGCGCCGATCGTGGTCCTGACGCGGCCGCCGACGGAAGTGGATCCTCAGGTGATCCGGGAAAAGCTCGCGTGCTTTAAAGACCTCAAAGAGGTGAACACTGCGAAGGTAATGGCCCGGGGCGGAGACATGGCCAAGGCGCTCGCCGAGACTCCTCACGCCATCGGGATGACCAGCATGACCGTGGTGGAGCAGAGCCGCGGCCGGGTCAAGGCCCTGACCCTCGGCGGCGTCGCGCCCACCGCGGAGAACGTCCGGAGCGGGCGCTACTCTCTCACGCGCGACTTTTTCTTTGCCATCAAGGGAGAGCCAAGCGCCCCGATCAAGAAGTTCCTCGACTTCGTCCTGAGCCCCGAGGGCAACCAGGTGATCCTCGCCAACGGCGCGGTCC
>JACOUJ010000054.1 GCA_016177865.1 Candidatus Rokuibacteriota bacterium | reverse complement strand
TCTGGTTACCCCTCGGGAAGAAAAAGGTTCCCGCTCGCTATTGGGGCGAAGGCGAAACGTCAGTTGGCAGGAGATTTCTTGCGAGCTGAATAGGGCTGCGGGTGGTCTATTCGATGACTCGGTCAGCACGAACGAGGATGGACTGAGGAATCTTGAGGCCAAGGGCCTTGGCTGTCTTCAGATTGACCACCAGCTCGAACTTCGTCGGCTGCTCCACGGGGAGGTCGGCAGGTTTTGCGCCTTTGAGGATTTTGTCGACAAAGATGGCGCCACGCCTCCACAGGTCAGCACTGTTCGGGCCATACGCGATGAGACCTCCTGCATCCGCATATTCGCCAAATGGGTACATCCCCGGCAGCCGGTTCTTAGCGGCGAGGTCCACGATTTGTTTCCGGCGGGCAAGGCCGATGGGCTCCGGGAGCACGATGAGTGCTTCGGCACGTTCTCTGACCGCCACGCCGAAGAGGCTCTCGAATTCGTCGGGGCCTCGGAAATCCAGAGGGATGAGTCTGATCCCCAGCGCCGTGGCGGCAGCCTCTGTTTCCTTCCACAGGACGGCATGGGTTGGAATGGTGGGGTTTCGGAATACTGCCACTCGGGAGATCCTGGGATTGATCTCTTTGAGCAGCTGCAGCCGTTTCCCGCTCAGCTCCTCGGCGATATTTGACAGTCCCGTGATGTTTCCACCCGGCCGCGCGAGGCTTTGGATGAATCCGGCGCCAACAGGGTCGCCCACGACCGCCATGACGATGGGGATCTCCCGGGTGGCTTGCTTGAGGGCGATGATGGCCGGATTACTCGATCCAACGATCACGTCCACCTTCAGCCGCACGAGCTCGGCCGCGAGTTCGGGAAGTCGATCAAGCTTTCCATCCGCGGATCGGAACTCAATCGTGATGTTCTTTCCCTCAATGTAGCCGAGGTCGCCGAGGCCTCGTCGGAACGCCTCTAGTGACAGGGACACGGTGGTGGACGTGAGCACACCGATCCGGTAGACCTTGGTCGGCGGCTGCGCGTCGGCTGAGAGCGGCGCCACGAGGATTGCAAGGGCAGCCGTGGCGAGAATCTTGCGTCCGCTCATTCAATGACCTCGTCCGCGCGGAGGAGGATGGACTGCGGGATCGTGAGGCCGAGGGCCTTGGCGGTCTTGAGATTGATGACCAGCTCGAACTTCCCGGGCTCCACCGGCAGATCGGCTGGGTTGGCCCCCTTGAGGATCTTATCGACGTAGGCGGCCGCGTTTCGGCGATTCTCCTGCGCGCTCGGACCGTAGGAGATGAGGCCCCCGGCGTCTACATACTCCCGAAACGCGTAGGTCAATGGTAGCCGGCCCTTCGCCGCAAGCTCCGCGAGCCGCGCACGCTGACCGCTCAGCATGGGATCCGGCAGCACCACGAGTGCTCCGGCCCGCTCCCGACTGATCGCTTCGAACGCCGCCTCGAACTCTGCAGGGCTTCGCACCTCCAAACCCTGGGCCTTCAACCCCAGCCGCTGGGCCGCGCCCTGGGCTTCCTCCCACAACACATCATGGGTCCGGTTCGCCGCATTCCGCAAGACAGCCACTTGGGCGATCCCCGGGATCACTTCCTTGAGCAACTCCAGCCACTTTCCGGTAAGCCCCACAGCGAGGTTCGTCACCCCTGTGATGTTCCCACCCGGGCGCGCGAGGCTTGCGACGAACCCGGCACCAACGGGATCGCCAACCGACGACATCACGATCGGGATCGTACTGGTGGCCTGTTTGGCGGCGAGAATCACCGGGTCCCCTCCGGCCACGATGACAGAGACCTGGAGCCGGATCAGCTCAGCCGCGAGGTTTGGAAGTCGATCGAAGCGCCCTTCGGCCCAGCGCTGCTCGACGGCGATGTTCTGTCCTTCCACATACCCGAGGTCGCGCAACGCTTGCCGGAAGACTTCGTCCAGGCGGGCGGATGCGGAGGGAGACCCGCCTTGCAGGACCCCGATCCGCAGTATCTTCGCCGGTTCCTGTGTGTCGGCCGTGAGCGGCGCCAGAAGCGTCCCAAGGATGAGCGTCACGATGACTGCAATTGCGTGAACCTTCATGGTTTGACCTCCTCTCGACCAGCTCATTCTACCGCTGAAGCGCTTCATGGCAGATCCTCCTCTTGGTGAAGATTTTTGACCCATCGGATTCAGGGGCAAGCGACGTGCCAACCTGGGGAGTCGATCGGGACTTCAGATAAGGTGCTGAATTACGGGAGAATTTTGTGTGGGCCTTTTCCTTCAGGCCCGGGGAGAGCCAAGAAAAGGTAACCGTATGGTTACCCCTCGGGAAGAAAAAGGTTACCGCCCGCGATTCGGGCGGTGGGGAGACGCCGACAGGGGGGGCACAGTCGCCTGCAGGTCCCCGCAGCATCCGCACGGGCGCGGCGCTAGCGCCAATAGAGTACGTGGAAGGTCAGGTACCGGCGAATCGTCCGAAAGTCGGATTCGTTGCACGTAATAAGCGTGGCGCCGATGCCTCGCGCTGAAAGGGCGATCAGCACGTCAAAGGCGAGGTCCCGGATCTTGGTGGGCTCATAGCGTTCCCGGTCCCTGATCGCGCGCAGCAGTTCCGCCGCTTGGATCCACTGCTGGGGCGATGGGGTCAGAACCTGGCAATGCCTCAAGAGATCGCGAACGAATCGTAGTTCCAACGGCGCCCTGGCGCCTCGGAGCAGCTCGTGCAGCACCACGACAGAACATCGGGGTACCAAACTCGACTCGAGGATCTGGCGCGTGAAACGACCGCTTCTGAAATTTTCGATGTAAACCGACGTGTCGAAAACAGCGAATTTAGTCTTCCTTAAAGGCATCCGGTGTCCCGACGCCGCTGTAACGGCGGATCACCCGATCATGAGCCGCCTTCTCGGTGACCATATCGAGCGCTTTTTGAAGGGTCTCAGTGGTCGTCTTCGCAGCCAGCGCCTTCTGTGCTCGCTTCAACTGAACCGGATCGAGGCGTGCCGACACCTGTACGAGGGCCATGACCTCCACCTCCTGTCCGACAGTCTAAACTAATTGTCTGACATAGGCAAGGGGCAAAAATATCTCCTCTGAACACTTGGCCTGTGGAAGAGAGCAATTCGGAGAGGGGCGGTTCGCAGCCGAGACGGGCCAGGACTTACTCGATCACTTCGTCTGCGCGGATCAGGATGGACTGACGTAATCCTTCTGCAACGGATGGAGATAACGCGTTATCGACGAGAAACTTCACTCGGTGGTAACGAGCGGAAGTTCCCGTTCGCGCACGGTCTCGGCGGCATACTGCAGCGCCTCGCGGATATCTTCATGTTCGAGATCCGGAAACGCGTCAAGAATCTCCGGCTCAGTCATCCCATCGGCAACCATTCCGACGACTGTGGCGACGGGAATACGAAGCCCGCGAATGCAAGGCACCCCACCCATTTGCCGAGGGTTCACTGTTATCCGAGTGAAGATCATCGTGATCGACCTCCCTTTACCGAAACTACAGACATTGTATTTGCCAGGAGTTGCTTCGACAAGAACAATTTGGGCCGCCGTGCTCCTGGGGTCTAGCCGATCCTCTGACCCACCGAATTCAGGGGCAAGCAGCATGCCAGCCTGGAGAGCCGATCCGGACTTCAGGTAACGCGCTGAATTAGCGGAGAATTTTGTGCGGGCCTTTTTACTTCAGGCCTGCGCGGACCAGCGAAAAGGTAACCGTCTGGTTACCCCTCGGGAAGAAAAAGGTTCCCGCTCGCTATTGGGGCGAAGGCGAAACGTCAGTTGGCAGGAGATTTCTTGCGAGCTGAATAGGGCTGCGGGTGGTCTATTCGATGACTCGGTCAGCACGAACGAGGATGG
>JACOUJ010000053.1 GCA_016177865.1 Candidatus Rokuibacteriota bacterium | reverse complement strand
GGGGAGCGGCCGGTCGAGCGAGCGTCCGGACTCTCCCCCGGCGCTTGACCCAGGGGAAGGCCCCGAGGTAGTGTCTTGCGCGGGACGACTCCAAACAGGGAGGCCGTGTTGGCGCAGACGGCTGACGTCGTGATCATCGGGGGCGGGGTGACGGGAACGAGTCTCGCCTACCATCTGGCCGATCGCGGGGTCAAAAATATCGTGGTCGTCGAAAAGAAATTTCTCGCCGCGGGTGGGACCGGGCACTCGGTCGGGATCATTCGCCAGCTCTACCCCACGCGCGAGGCCAGGCAGATGGTCCTCCGGTCCCTGCGCGTCTTCCAGCATTTCCGGGAGCTGATCGGCGGTGAGTCAGGCTACGTAGGGTGCGGAGCCCTGATCGGGATCTCGAAGGTGATGCTCCCGACGCTCAGGAGGAGCATGGAGACTCAGGCGGAACTCGGGATTCGGGCCGAGGTTCTGACCCCGGAAGAAGCACATCGTATCGAGCCGAGGATTGACCCCGAGGGAGTGGCCGGCCTCCTCTATGAACCCGAGTCAGGCTACGGCGACCCGACTGGCGTGACGCTGGGCTACGCGCGCGCGGCCAGGGATCGAGGGGTTCGGATCGAGCAGGGCGTCGAGGTCACAGCGATCCGCGTCGCGGGGAGCCGTGTTCTCGGCGTGGACCTCGCGTCAGGAGAGAGCGTTGACGCGCCAGTGATTGTCAACGCCGCGGGGCTGTGGGCCTGCTTCGTCGCGCGCTTCGCTCATGTCGAGCTTCCCATCGTGGTGGGGCGTCATCCGGTCTTCGTTGTGAGGCGTCCCCCTGACTTCGGCGCCGCCCATCCGGTGTACCTCGACCTGGCCGGAGGAACATATGTCAAGCCGGAGCTGGGAGACCTCACGTTGACGGGCTCACTCACCGAGGATGAAGCCAGGCATCCCATGGACCCGGAGCGGCTCGGCGGCGGCGTGAGCTTCGAGGAAGCAGCCCTGGCGTTGGAACGCACCAGCCGGGCCGTTCCGTCCCTCGCGTCCGGGGCGTATCAGCGCGGCTATGCCGGCGCCTTCGACATCACCCCCGACTGGATGCCGATCCTCGACGAGTCGCCGGTCAAAGGCTTCTATGTCGCGGCTGGCTTCAGCGGCCACGGCTTCAAGCTCGCCCCCGCGGTCGGGGAGATGATGGCTGAGCTGATTACCTCGGGGCGAACGACGATCAACCGCGCGCCATTCCGCCTCGATCGGTTCACCGAGGGGCGTCCCGCCCGCAGCAGCTTCGTCAGCTCCTACCTGGCGCCCTAGATTTCACGCGGAGCCGGGCTACACGAGGAGCTTCAGACCACCCAACCGCACGAACGGCCGGAAATCGGCGTCGCGGGTGATCAGGGCCACGTCATGATCCAAGCAACTCTGGGCGATCAGCGCATCGGCGAGCGGGGCCCGGCGACGCGTCGAGATGATCAGGGATCGGAGAGCGCCGGCTCGCTCCCAGTAGCCCTCGGAGACCGCCAGCACCGGAAGCTGTCTGAAGAGCGTCAGGACCGCGTCGGGGAGCTTGGGGTCGCTCAGGAGCTCGGTGAGGACGACGGGCGGCAAGCATACCTGCCGCTCGGGCTCGTGTCGACGGCGATCACGAACGGTCTTCTCGAAGTTTCTTCCAATCCACCGAAAACGCCACGCGTCCCCGGAGTCGGCGGATCTCCTCGTACGCCCGGCTGGCCGCGACAAGCTCCAGCCCCTTACGGATAGTGGCCGTCGTCCCTTCACCGGTCGCCTTCTGCGCCTTGCGGAGCAGCTCCCGCGGCAGCTCGACGGTTACCTTTCTGACGCTACGCATAGACCGACGATACCAGCATCGAGGCCATATGTCAATATGGTCTCTGGCTTTCGACGGCGTCCCGTCAACCTCAGGACCGCCACGCCCTTGGGGCCGGCGGCGTCGTGTCTTATGCGGGCCGGTGCCTGAGCCCCAACGCGAACATGACCGCTCGCTCCACGGCGGCGAGCTTTTCAGGGGGCAGCGGCCCGACGGGCTGGGTCAGTGTCCGCCGGGGAATTGTCGTAATCGTGTCGAGGTTCACGACACACGCCTTGGGCAAACCGTCTGCAGGTCCGAGCGGCACTTCCGTGGGAATTCGGCGAACACGTGTGGAGACCGGCGCCACGGTCACGAGCCCCCGGACAGCATAGGCTTCATTGCGGGAGAGAAGGACTACTGGACGCCGGCCAGCGGGTGCGGGCAGATCAGCCCACCAGACCTCGCCGCGCCGCATCTACCAGTCCTGTGCGGAAAGCAAGCGAACGGCAGCCGCTTCGGCCGCCTTGATCTCGCGACGGCCCTCGGGCTTGCGCCGATAGCCCGCCTCGTACTCACGAACCAGCGCGGCCTGGACCTGGGAGTCGAGCCAGTGACGGAGCGCGTCCTGGATGACCGCGCTGCGGCTCTTGCCGCTGGCCTTACGGACCCGCTCGACCGCCTGGTACAGGCTGCTTGGGATACTGATCGCCACCTTGGTGGCCGGCTTAGCCATGTCGTCACCTCACCGCGTGAACTGGTATGATAAAAGTATAACTGAAGTCTTACTCCGACACAACCCCGCGTGTCGCCCGCGAAGGCTCTCGGCCTGACGATCCCGCAGTCTATCCTCATCCATGCGGACACGGCGATAGAGTAATCGCCCGATGGGCGTATCAAAACCTCGGAAGGCTCCTGCAGCCATCGTCTGGCTGACCAGGGCATCATGAGAGCGTCACACCAGTTATGAGTGAACTACGTGTAAGCCCAACACTTGCTCAAAGGAATCGAAGTCTCGGTCATTATGAAGCAGTGCGTGACCGTTGAGCAGGCAGAAGGTGGCGATTAAACCGTCGATTGTCGTTCGTACCGTGCGACCCCGGGCGCGCAAGGCCCGATAGTTCCGAGCCGTGGCGATCGCCAGCGCCATGCCGCCGGTGCTGAACACCTCGAACCTCAAGAGCTCGGCCTGGACCTTGGCAAACAGGCGGTCATCTCGTACGCCCTGCAACACTTCACACAGGATGATGTCGGTGAGACCGATGCGCTGGTGCCCGACCTCCCGGTCGAGCCAGTCCGTTTGCGGAGTCGGCGCACCGCTCAGGTAATCAATCCATACGGTGGTGTCAATGATGACCAAGGAGAGCCCATTACTTGACGCGACGGGCTCGCATTGCCGCGAGGCTCCCCTCCCAAACCACCCTGCCCCGCAAGCGGCGGATTCCTGTCTGGGCCTTGACCTGGATCAAGAGACGGAGCCCAGCTTCCACGACGGCGCGCTTGGTATCGAGGCCGCTGGCTTTGAGAGCCTCCCGCATTAGTCTGTCGTCGATCACGATATTGGTGCGCATCTGGACCTCCTTGTCCGACCGATGTGTATAAGATAGCCAAGTTATGTGTACATGTCAATCCGCGATCTACCTCTTCCGAGCGAACACGGTGATCGAATGAATGGCTACCAGCTCATCCAGCCTCCCGATCCTGCGGAGATCGCGGTCCTCACCTTCGTCTCTCCGAATCGGTCAAATAAGAAGCGGGAACCTTTTTCTTCCCGAGGGGTAACCAGATGGTTGCCTTGGCTTGGCTCTGCCCAGGCCTGAAGGAAAAGGCCCGCTCAAAGATTCTCCGGTAATTCAGCGCGTTACCTGAAGTCCTGATTCACTCTCCCGGTTGGCACACCGCTTGCCCCTGAATTCGGCGGGTCAGAGGATCGGCTAGACCCCAAGAGCACGCCGGCCCAAATTGTTCTTGTCGAAGCAACTCCTGGCAAATACAATGTCTGTAGTTTCGGTAAAGGGAGGTCGATCACGATGATCTTCACTCGGATAACAGTGAACCCTCGGCAAATGGGTGGGGTGCCTTGCATTCGCGGG
>JACOUJ010000052.1 GCA_016177865.1 Candidatus Rokuibacteriota bacterium | reverse complement strand
GCCCTACGTCCCGGACGCCTGGGTCAACACGGCCATCCGCGACGGGAAAGACGGCCAGGTGGGCAAGGTCGGCTACGAGATCAACTTCAACCGCTACTTCTACAGGCACCAGCCGCCCCGCCCCCTGGACGCCATCGAGGCCGACATCAGGGCCCTGGAGGGAGAGATTGTGACAATGCTCCGGGCGTTTACCGCAGGCGATGAAAATCGACCATCCAGCGGCTGAAAATCAACCATCCAATGGCTAATTTGCAGGAGCCACGGCAAACCGCAGGCTTTGCCGGCACTCTAGGGCGGTGGAAGCGCTACTCGGCCTACAAGCCCTCCGGCGTTGAGTGGCTGGGGGAGATTCCGGCGCATTGGGAGGTGAAGCGGCTGAAGACCATTGCCTCTGTCCAGCTCAGCAATGTTGACAAGAAGTCCGTAGAGGGACAGGAGTCGGTGCGCCTCTGCAACTACGTGGACGTGTACTACCACGAGCGGATCAGCCCGGATATGGACTTCATGACCGCTACGGCCACGCCAGAGCAGGCCCGCCGCTTCTCGCTCCGTGCAGGGGATGTGCTGATCACGAAGGACTCCGAGTCCTGGACAGACATCGCGGTGCCGGCGGTCGTCACCTCGGACCTTCCGGACGTTCTCTGCGGCTACCACCTCGCCCTTGTTCGTCCGGCGGCCGGTTGCCATGGAGCCTTCCTGGCCCGTGCATTCGCTGCGATCGGGCCCAGGGATCAGTTTCAGGTTGCGGCGAATGGTATCACCCGCTTCGGGTTGAGCGGCGAGGCGATTTGTACGGGTTTGTTTGCAATCCCGCCGCTCCCCGAGCAACTCGCCATCACCGCCTTCCTCGACCGGGAGACGGCGAAGATTGATGCGCTGGTGGCCAAGAAGGAGCGACTGATCGAGCTGCTCCAGGAGAAGCGCGCCACCCTCATCACCCACGCCGTCACCAAGGGCCTCAACCCCTCGGCCTCCATGAAAGATTCCGGTGGCATAGAATGGTTAGGCCAGATCCCAGCGCATTGGGAGGCAAAGCGCCTTCCCTTCGTGGTAATCGTGCAGGAAGGTCCCGGCATCATGGCGTCGGACTTCCTGGAGGATGGCGTTCCGCTGCTCCGGATTGGAAACCTGACGCAGGGATCGGTTACGCTGGATGGCTGCAATTTCCTCTCGCCAGAAAAGGTTGAATCACGGTGGCGGCATTTCCGGCTAGAAGAGGGGGACTTACTCATTAGTGGAAGCGCAAGCACGGGTCAGGTGTCGTTCGTGGACAGTGCCGCTGCGGGGTCGATCGCTTACACGGGCATCTTCCGTCTTCGTCCTGTAGGCGGGAATGTCTTGAAGGAGTTTGTTGCGTATTTTGTTGGTTCGGCTGCGTTCCTTGATCAGGTCAACACTCTGCGGACAGGGGTTGGGATTCAGCACTATGGCCCGAAGCACTTGCGTAGTGTGTGGGTGCCGTTGCCACCATTCCAGGAACAGTTGTCAATCCGAGAAGTACTCGACGTGGAGACGGGAAAGATAGATGCACTTATAGCCAGGGTCCGGAAAGGCATCGAACGTCTCAAGGAATATCGGGCGGGGGTGATTTCGGCGGCGGTGACGGGGAAGATTGACGTACGGGACGAGATGGTATGAGCGTCCAATTTGAGTGTTACAAAACCTCGGAGAATGATACGATGTTCCGAGGTGTTGTAACATGCCTGCGAAGTCCAATGCCAAAAGAGTGCTTGACCTTATCCGCCGGGCGGGGGTCCTTCGGGCTCGAGACCTGGATGGCCTCGGTATCCCGCGCGAACATCTCGTCCGGCTCATGCGACGGGGGCAGGTCGAGCGGGTCGGGCGGGGACTCTACAGGCTTGCGGGGGCGGGCGTAGGCGAGCACCAGAGCCTGGCGGAGGCCTGCAAGCTCGTCCCGCACGGGATGATTTGCCTGCTCTCCGCTCTTCGCTTTCACGGGCTCACGACCCAGAACCCCGCCGAGATATGGATGGCCATCGGGCCGAAGGCCTGGAAACCTGGCGGAGGAAGCCTCGCCCTTCGAATTGTTCGCCTTTCAGGGCCGGCTCTCGCCGAGGGGGTGGAGGAGCACCGGATCCGGGGCGTGACGGTCCACGTCTACAGCGCGGCGAAGACGGTGGCGGATTGCTTCAAGTTCCGGAACAAGATCGGGCTCGACGTGGCGCTGGAGGCGCTTCGGGACTATCGTCGGGCCCACCGGGGGGGGATGGACGAGCTCTGGGGCTTCGCCCGGATCTGCCGCGTCACCCGTGTCATGCGGCCGTACCTGGAGGCCCTCGCGTGACCCGGACGCAGCGCCGGGATGTGGTGGCGTCGGTGCGCGACCGCCTCCTGAACCTGGCGCGCGAGCGGGGCGAGGACTTCCAGTTGATCCTGACCCGCTATGCGGTCGAGCGGCTACTCTACCGGTTGAGTGTCTCCCGATACCGCGACCAGTTCTTGCTGAAGGGTGCCATGTTGTTCCTGGTGTGGACCGGTCACCTGTACCGGCCGACGCGCGACCTGGACCTTCTCGGCCGCGGCGAGAACGAGGTCGCCCAAGTGGAGGAAGTCTTCCAGACTGTCTGCGCTGTCCCGGTCGAGGACGATGGTCTCCAGTTCCTCGGTGAGACGATCAGGGGTGAGAGGATCCGGGAGGAGGACGAATACGAAGGCGTGCGGCTGAGGTTCGCTGCCCGCCTGGCCGAGGCCAGGATTCCCGTTCAGGTGGACATCGCCTTCGGAGACGCGGTGAGGCCCGCGCCCGAAGAAGCTGACTTTCCGACGATCCTGCCGTTTCCCGCACCCCGGCTGCAGATCTATCCCAGGGAGGCGGTCGTCGCGGAGAAGTTCCAGATCATGGTGTCGCTGGGGATCGCGAACAGCCGCATGAAGGACTTCGCCGACGTCTGGACGCTGGCCAGGGTGCACCCGTTTGAAGGCCGGGCCCTGGCAGAGGCGATCGGGGCGACCTTCGTAAGGCGCCGGACCCCCTTGCCGGGAACGGCTCCCCTCGCGTTGACCGCCGAGTTCTCGGAGGATCACGGCAAGCGGGCGCAGTGGGACGCCTTCGTCAGGAGAGGGCGGCTGCGGGTCGATGGGCAGACCCTGGGCGACGTGGTCACGCTCCTGCGCGCCTTTCTCATGCCTCCGGCCCTTGCTGTCGGGGCGGGCAAGCCGTTCAACAAGCGGTGGCCTGCCGGCGGTCCCTGGCGCGCCGGCCGGGCCAACCGGAGATAGCGATGGCGAAGGTGGCCGAGCGGAGCCTCGAGGAGGCGATCGAGCAGGCCCTGACGGCGGCCGGGCAGGGCACCCTGACGGGTCCCGGGGAGACCTGGGTAGAGGCGCTGGCTGGGTATGGGGAGGGTCTGCCGGGCGGCTACCAGAAGGGGCGGCTGGAGGACTACGACCGGGCGCTCTGTCTGATCCCGCAGGACGTCCTGGACTTCATCTGGGCGACCCAGCCCAAGGAGTGGGAGCGGCTCAAGGAGCACTACGGGGCCGAGGTGAAGGAGCGCTTCCTCAGGCGCCTGGCCGGGGAGATCGAGCGACGGGGGGCGCTGGACGTGCTCCGGCGGGGGATCAAAGATGCCGGGTGCAAGTTCGCCCTGGCGTTCTTCCGGCCGTCCTCGGGGTTGAACGAAGAACTCCAGAAGCGCTACCAGGCGAACCTGTTCAGCGTGGTGCGCCAACTCCGCTACAGTGAGAAGGACGAGAAGAAGAGCCTGGACCTGGCGATCTTCCTCAACGGCATCCCGATCTTCACCGCCGAGCTGAAGAACCCCCTCACCGGGCAGACCGTCGAGGATGCGATCCGGCAGTACCGGTTCGACCGGGACCCGAGGGAGCCGCTCTTCGCTTTCGGCCGGTGCCTGGCCCACTTCGCTGTGGACCCGGACCTGGTGTACGTGACGACCCGCCTCGAGGGGCCGAAGACCCGCTTTCTCCCCTTCAACCAGGGGAAGTTCGGCGGTGCCGGGAACCCCCCTGTGCCTCCGACGAAGTCCGGGTATCCGACGGCCTACCTGTGGGACCGGATCTGGGCTCGGGACAGCGTCCTGAACCTGATCCAGCACTTCATCCACGAGGTCGAGGAGGAGGACGAGACGGGGCGGGAGACCGGCCGCCGGAGCCTGATCTTCCCCCGCTACCACCAGCTCGACGCCGTGCGACGGCTCGTGTCCCACGCGCGCGAGCAGGGGCCCGGCCAGCGCTACCTCGTCCAGCATTCGGCCGGGAGCGGCAAGTCCAACTCCATCGCCTGGCTCGCCCACCAGCTCTCGGTGCTCCACGACACCCACGACCGGAGGGTCTTTGACTCGATCGTCGTCATCACCGACCGGCGCGTCCTGGACCGCCAGCTCCAGCGCACGGTCCGGGCCTTCGAGCAGACCCTGGGCGTGGTGGAGAACATCGACAAGACCTCGCGCCAGCTCAAAGAGGCTCTGGAATCGGGGAAGACCATCATCGTGACGACGCTCCAGAAGTTCCCCGTGATCGCCCAGGAGATCGGGAGCCTGCCTCAGAAGCAGTTCGCGGTCGTCGTCGATGAGGCCCACTCGTCGCAGTCGGGCGAGGGCGCGCGGCATCTCAAGAAAGTGCTGGCGGCCGGGAGCCTGGAGGAGGCGGAGCGGGAAGAGGGCGAGGAAGGGGAGGACCTGGAGGACCAGATCGTCGCCGAGATGAAGGCCCGGGGACGCCTCGCCAACGTCTCCTACTTCGCCTTCACGGCGACCCCCAAGGCCAAGACGCTCGAGCTCTTCGGCATCCAGCGGCCTGACGGCAGGTTCGAAGCGTTCAGCCTCTACAGCATGCGTCAGGCGATCGAGGAGGTCTTCATCCTCGACGTCCTGGAGAACTACGCGACCTACAAGGTCTACTGGAGGCTGCTCAAGAAGGTGGCCGAGGACCCCCACTACGACCGGAACAAGGCGGGCTACCTCCTCCGGTCGTTCGTGGACCTCCACGAGCACGCGATCCGGAAGAAAGTGGAGATCATGATCGAGCACTTCCACGGGCAGGTGGCCCACCGGATCGGGGGCAGGGCGAAGGCGATGATCGTCACGCGCTCCCGGCTCCACGCGGTGCGCTACAAGCTCGCCGTGGACCAGTACCTCAAGGAGAAGGGCTATCCCTACAGAACCCTGGTGGCGTTCTCGGGGACGGTGCGCGATGGCGGGGTGGATTACACCGAGCCGAATATGAACGGCTTTCCCGAGGCCCAGACCGCGGGGACCTTCGAGCGGCCCGAGTACCGCTTCCTGGTCGTGGCGGAGAAGTTCCTTCGACCAGCCCTTCCTCCACAGCATGTACGTGGACAAGAAGCTCGGAGGCGTGAACGCCGTCCAGACGCTGTCACGGCTGAACCGGACCCACCGGGACAAGGCGGAGACGACGGTTCTGGACTTCGCCAACGAGGCGGACGACATCCGGCACGCCTTCCAGCCCTACTACGAGAAGACGCTCCTCTCGGAGGCGACCGACCCGAACCTGCTCTACGACCTCCAGCGCCAGCTGCTCGACTTCCACATCTACACCGAGGCGGAGGTGGACGTCTTCGCCCGGCTCTACTTCTCCCCCAAGGCCACTCAGGACCAGCTCTACGCCGCCCTCCGGCCTGTCGTGGACCGGTTCGCGGACTTCGGGGCGGAGGAGCAGGCGGACTGCCGAGGGAAGCTGGCCGATTACGTGCGCCTCTACGCGTTCCTGTCCCAGATCCTGACGTTCACGGACGCCGACCTGGAGAAGTTCTACGTCTTCGCCCGGCTCCTTCGCCGGTACCTGCCGACCACCCGGGACGAGCTGCCGCGGGAGATCCAGCAGAACGTGGACATGGAGTCCTACCGCATCCAGCCGCGGCACGCGGGCAAGATCGGGCTCGACCGTGGCCAGGGCGAGGTGGAGCCGATCGGGGTCAAGCCCCTCCACGGACAGCCGGTGGAGGAGATCGAGCCGCTCTCCCAGATCATCCGGGAACTGAACGAGCGGTTCGGCACCGAATTCACCGAGGAGGACCGGGTGTTCATCCAGCAGCTGGAGGAGCGGCTCGAGGGGGACCCGTCCCTGACGGCGAGCGTCCGGACGAACACCCCCGAAAACGCCCGCCTCACCTTTGACCTCGTGGTGAACGACCGCCTCCAGGACATGGTGGAGACGAACTTCAAGTTCTACAAGCGCGTCACGGACGACCGCGAATTCGCGAAGTTCTTCCTGGACTGGCTGTTCGAACGCTTCCGGTCTAGGGTGATCGGTCCCTGAGAGTGGCGGGCCGCGGCGATTATCGCGTGTATGGTCGGATCGCTGGAAGAGATTTCACAGCGCTGAACCAGCTCGTCGGCCAGGGGAACACGGTCGTGGTCATCGAGCACAACCTCGACGTCGTCAAGACCGCGGACCACATCATCGACCTGGGCCCGGAGGGCGGGGACGAGGGCGGGCGCGTCGTCGCCACCGGGAGGCCCGAGGAGGTCCTGGCCCAGGCCGACCGCTCCTACACCGGGCAATTTCTCCGCCGCATCCTCGCCCGCCGATGAACCGCGTGGGCGT
>JACOUJ010000133.1 GCA_016177865.1 Candidatus Rokuibacteriota bacterium | reverse complement strand
TGCCCTTGGCCTCACGGACGACGATCTCGCCCGTCTTGGGCTCGTAGTCCGAGAGCACGAGCTTCACGAGCTCGGAGCGCCGGAGGCCGCCAGCGTAGAGGATGGCGACGATCGCGGCATCGCGCGCGCCACCGGGACGCTCGCGCCTACGCCGGCACGTTCGAAGAAGCGCTCGGATCTCTGCGGGAGCCAAGGCGCGCCCGCGCATGAGACGCTCGCTCCGGACGCCGCGTACGTTCTTCGCACGCAGGTAGGGTCTCCGGGCGGATCCGCCGGAATTCTTACTGTAGAAACCTGCCGTAAGGGGTCCTTGGCGTAAGGTTTCGGGCCTTTTCGCCTCGCCGGGAGGCGATCCGCCAAAACTATGCGTACAAGTTACGCGCCCAGTACTAATTGGATGTATAGTTAGACCCCCGTCGCCTACGTTATACGCATCAAACCACCCGTCTATCGAGGGGGTTATCATTGCGCCCAATTTCGCCACCCCAACCGACCCCCGGGGAGGACTGGCCGGAGGAGTTCCTCCGCGCCCTCGCCCGTGCCGATCTCTCCGCGAAGACGATCAGCGGGTACAAGAACGACATCTCCCTCTTCGGGCGCTGGTACCAGGAGACGCTTGGCGCGCAGTTCGCGCCCGGCCTCCTCATCGCCACCGATCTCATCAACTACCGCGAGTGGTTGATCGGCGCGCGCGGCGTCAAAGGTGCTACCGCGAACCGCCACCTCGACGCGCTTGGGCGGCTGGCACGATGGGCGCGCGAGCATGGCTTGCTGAAGGAGGATCCGGCGCCGGACGTCAAACGCGTCCAGCTTGGGGGACGTCGGAAACGGCACGGGCTTGCCGATGCCGAGGTCCATGGTCTGCTGCGGTCCGCAGGACTTTCGACGCACGGCCACGCCACGCGGAACCTGGCTCTCGTGCAGGTCCTCGTTCACACCGGGATCCGCGTCGCCGAAGCCGCCGCCCTCAAGATCGGCGACGTCCAAGCTCGCGATCGCTCGGGTTTCGTCCGCATCCGTCGAGGAAAGGGACTCAAGGAACGAGAGCTGCCCCTCAACACCTCGGCGCGACGGGCGTTGAGGAAATACCTCGACGCACGGGGGCAGCCACCAGCGACGGCGCCGGTTTTCGAGAGCGGGCGCGGGACGCCGATGTCCGTCCGCACCATCCAGCAAGTCATCGCCGGGCTCGTGCGACGCGCGAAGATCGATCGCATCTCCGTCAGCGTCCACTCGCTGCGTCACACCTTCGCGCTGAATTTCCTTCGCGATCACCCCGGCAAGCTGGTGGATCTCCAGATGCTCCTCGGACATGAGTCCCTCGACACCACGGCGGTTTACGTGTGCCCGTCCGACGAGGATCTCGCCGCCGCGGTCGAGCACACCCACCTGAATGTCTATTGAAGAGCTGGAGCCGTCGGCTCAGTTCCTTCCCGAACGGGTACGCCGCAACCCCGTCGAGCTTCCCGACGATCCCTCCGCCGAGCAGCTCTTCCGCGAGTACACGCTTTCGTCGAAGGATCTCGAGGAGATCCGCCGTTGCCGCGGCAGCGCCAATCAGCTCGGGTTCGCGCTCCAGCTCTGCGTCGTTCGGCATTACGGCCGCTTCCTCGTCGACTACTCCGATATCCCGCTCGGCATCCTCAACCATCTCGGCCGCCAGCTCGGTCTGGACAACATGCTCTTCGGCAACTACGGCGCCCGGGAGGCCACCGAGAGCGAGCATCGGCAGCGCATCGCAACCTACCTCGGGCTCAAGCGATTCGATCTCGACGCAGAGCAGAGGCTTGAGGAGTGGATCGCGAGGCAACAGCTCCTCGGTGCCGTTGCTCGCGAGATCTACGGCAAGGCGGAGGAGTGCCTCAAGGGCTGGAAGTTCGTCCTCCCGGCGCCGTTGACGCTCGAGGCCGTCGTCTCGCGTCTCGTGGCGCGCGCTCGGACGGAGGTCCGCGAGCGAATCGGCACTTCCATCCACGAGCGGCTTGGGCAAGCGATCGATCACATGCTGGAAGTGCCCGAGGGACAACGGTACTCCTTGCTCAACCGGCTCAAGGAGGATCCGCCCGCGCCTCACGCGGAAGCCATCCGGCATCACATGGAGCTCGTCCAGGAGCTGATGCGAGAGGGCGTGGAGCTGCTCGACTTGTCCAGCGTCGATGCCGAGACCGTCCACCGGCTGGCGGACCTGGTGCGTGAAGAGTCGGCCCACGACATCAGACGGCTGCCCTCCGCGACGCGCTATGCCCGGATGGGGTGCTTCCTCGTCGAGACGCTGAAGACGCACATCGACGACGCCGTCAACTTGAACGCGCACTACATGACCGACCTCTGGCGCAAGGCGACGAACGAAGCCAAGGATCTCAACGCGGAGTTCAACCGGAAATCGGTCCACCGCGGCATGGAGCTGCTCGCAGACCTGGGGGACATGGGCCTTGAAGCTCTCGCGCTCGGCCGGCACGAGATCTCCCTCGAGCCTCTCATCGCTGAGCATGACCGTACGCGCCTCGAGGAGGATCTCCGCGGAGGCGTCGAAACCTGCCGGAGCCTGTTGCGGCTTCGCATCCATGCCTTCCTGAACCGGCTTCGGGTGCGCTACCCCAACCTCCGAGTCTACACACCCATCTTCCTGGAAGTCCTCGATTTCAAGGGCAATCCGGGAACCGCCGCTCTTCTCGAAGCGCTCGAGCTCCTGCGACAGGCGAACCGGGAAGGGTGGGACGAGATCCCCTTCGACGCGCCCGACAGCTTCATCCCGCGCAAGGTCAGGCCCCATCTCCGCGCGGAAGGGAAGCTCGACCGACAGCTTTACGAGATCTTCTTCTTCCGCGCGTTGCAGAAGGCGCTGCGCTCGGGCGACGTCTACATCCCCGCGAGCAACGACTACGTCTCCTTCTGGAACCTGCTCCTTCCTGAGGACCGGTGGCAGCAAGAGCGCGAACGCTTCTGCGAGACGCACAACATCTCCATCCACGGCAACGACGAGCTCTCCCGTCTCGCGAACGACTTCTCCGAGCTGGCTTGGCAGGCGTCTCGCGACCGCAACGTGCAACTCCGGAAGGACCACCTCTTCGTGCCTCGCCTGGAGAAGGAGGCCGAATCCTCGTCCGTCGTCAAGCTGCGAAAGCTGCTCCATGCAGACCTCACCGTCAAGCGCATCGAAGAGGTGGTGATGGAGTCCGACAGTCTCTGCCACTGGACGCGCCACTTTTGCTCGCGCTCGGGGCAGCCCCTTTCGCCTGATCACCTCATCCCGCTCTACGCCTGCATCGTGGCGCTCGGCACGAACCTGGGGCTCGCGGTGATGTGCAACTCGACCGCCGGCCTCACGCCGGATCTCTTGCGCTACGTCGCCAACAGGTACATCCGACCCGAGACGCTCAAGCTCGTGATCGCCGAGCTCGTGGACTTCCTCGACTCGTTGCCCATTTCCAAAGTTTGGGGCAAGGGCACCATCTCCAGCTCCGATGGCCAGCGCTTCGTGGTCCACGGCGGGACCCTCCTCGGGACCGTGTACCCGAGGTATTTCGGGTACTACGACCGCGCGGTGTCCGTCTACACGCACGTCTCCGATCAGTTCACGGTCTTCTCGAGCCGCGTCATCGCTTGCTCGGCGCGAGAGGCCATCCACGTCGTGGACGGGTTCCTCGAGAACGACAGCGTTCTTCGGCCCACCGAGCACACCACCGACACCCACGGCTACGTCGAGCTGCTCTTCCCCATCCTCTGGCTCATGGGCATCGACTTCATCCCGCGGATCGCTGACATCGCCGGGCAACGCCTGTACAAGCTCGACAAGGACGCCCACTACGGCCGCCTGGATCCCGTGTTGCGCCATCCCGTGAACCTGGATCGCATCCGCGACCAGTGGGATTCGATCCTTCGGCTCGTTGCGTCCCTCCAGATGAAGGTGAAGCCGGCCCACGTGCTCCTATCCAAGCTGGTCGACTCCAAGCCCTCGGACTCCCTAGGCCAAGCCCTTCTGGATCTTGGCCGGATCCGCCGAACCATGACGACGCTTCGGCTCGCCATGAGTCCCGATCTTCGCCGCCGGCAAGGACGCCAGCTCAACGTCGGCGAGGAGCGCCACAATCTCGCGAAGCGCAACTTCTTCGCTGACCAGGGCGAGTTCCAGAAGCCCGACTACGAGGAGATCATGAACAAGGCTTCGTGCCTCGCCCTTCTCTGCAATGGATGCGCGGTTACGACCGCTATCCAGTATGCCGGGAGCATCGAGCGTCTCCGCGACCGCGGCTACCCGGTGCGCGACGAGGACCTGGCTCACATCTCACCGCTTGCCCGCGAGCACATCATCCCGAGCGGCACCTACCACTTCACGAAGTAGGGGGGGCAAGATTGCGCCCAAGTCGCCAGAGTAAGAATTCCGGCGGATCCGCCCGGAGACCCATCACGCACGCTTGCCGGAAGGACACACAACGTCGGCGATGGACTTGCGCGAGAAGGCATCCAAAGCGAGGACCAGTTTGAACGTGACGATGCGGAAGAGGCTTACTGACTGTGAGGAATGACCCAGCGTGCGATCCCGTTCACCTTGACCCCACTCACGCTCGCAAACGCTCCACCAGCATAGAGGCCCGTTCCGTCGCGAGTCAATGCATACACTACAGGAAGGTTGCCTTCCGGACGAAGCCACTCCGGCCCTTTTGACGGCAATGGAGCACTAGACTCTTCCACAATGCTCCCCAACGCACTCCAGGCCCCGCCGTCCCACCGTGCCAGGCACCCTGCCTTGATCCCCCCTGCGACCGTGAAGTCACCTCCTGCGTATAGTTCCGTTCCGTCCCAGGTCATAGCTCGTACAGTGCCAACCACTCCACTCCCGAGCGAACTCCAGCTCGTTCCGTCCCAGCAGGCAATATTGTCGGCGGGAGCTCCACCCGCGGTTCTGAAGTCCCCTCCTGCGTACAGCCTCGGTCCCTCCCGCAGCAAGGCCCATACGGTGCCACCGACTCCGCTACCGAGCGAACTCCAGGACGTTCCATCCCACCGCGCGATGCCCTTCGCCGACACGTCCCCAGCGGTAGTGAACGCCCCAGCCGCATAGAGGGTCCCTCCGTCCCACAAGAGGGCTGCTACCCCTCTGTCCATTCCGGTTCCGACGGAGTGCCACCTCGTTCCGTCCCATCGCGCGATGTTACTAGCGCTCATATCACCGGCAGCTGCAAAGCGCCCACCGACAAAGACGTTCCTTCCATCCGATGCTAGCGCACATACAAAACCATCAACACCGGTCCCGAGCGCAGTCCATCCCGAACCTTCCCACCTCGCTATGCCCTTCGCCCCCACGTCCCCGGCAGTTGTAAACACTCCACCCGCGTACAGTGCCCTTCCATCCCACATCAACGCGCACACGTCGTCATTCATGCCCCCTCCGAGCGTTCTCCAGCGTCTACCGTCCCACCGAGCAACATTGCCCTGTGTCCCTGCAGCGTACAACGTGCCTCCTTGCCACAGGAGCGCTTCGATGATGTCGGTGCCGGACTCGCTGGCTCCGCGCCAGTGTGCGTCTATTGCTGGCCCCTCGCCTCTCGATGCTCCGCCTAACGCCGCGACCAACAAGAGTCCGGCTAAAGCAGGTGAGAACTCGCGCACGCTGCTTATGGCACACCAAGTCCGCGCGGCGGCACTCATTTGGGGCACGGCTCTCGATCGGGAGGGGTAGCCTGACAGCTCCATACAGTGTTGCCGTTTCCGTTATCCTTGACCGCTTCCGGGTACCCCTCCCCCGCCTTGCAGTAGTGGTCCTCTAGGCAACACGATCTAAACAGCCGCCGATCACACTCCGTGGCGTAATCCTTCTCCACCGGACAATTGAGACAGGTATCACGGCATTTTGTCCGCTTCGCTTTGCACTTCTCACACTGCTTCTGGCACCACGAGTCGGGGTACCTTGTGTCACAGGGCTTGGAGTCATCTGGCGGCACCCGCGTCAATCCACCGGGGTCATTGAACCTCACAGGGTTCCCGCCCACATAGGCATACCTGTTCATTGTTTGGGGGCTCTCCAACGATCCCTCCCACGGGTCCCTGCTCATGAACCTCCCTATTTCTGGGTCATACCATCTTGCGCGGTAGTACAAGAGCTTACTCGACTCCACCTCGCAGTACTCTCGGCTCGTGTAGGCAATCCGGTCGAGATAGGGCTGCGGGCTCGACGAAGGGGCCTGCGCACCGTAGGGTTCATACCGGTAGGTGGCGGACACTGTGCTCCCGTTCAGCACACGGGCAGGAGAGTTGAGGCGATCCTTCAGATAATCGTATCGGGTTCCTAAGCCGCTCGTGTCCCATTTCGAGATCGCGGTGTCCAGGCCTTGACCGTAGAGCACATACTCTTGCGGATCTGCGCCTTGAGACGTCAAGTTGTATTTGTACTTGGCGATTGGGTTGCCCCGATCCCAAACATAATACCATAGTGAGTCGCCGTCGGTTTCGAACACGCGTTGGCCGCCCGGATCGTAGCCGACATTCTTGTACGGTCCGCCCGAGGAGAGCCCGTCGTCCTTCGCCAATCGGTTTCTGAGATCCCAGGTGAAGAGCTGTGACTGAGTGCCACACGCCGTCGATTCTGCCTGAGACGTCAGGTTTCCGTTGCTGTCATAGCAGTAATAGCTCGTATTACCGCCAGCGACAGAACTCGATGTGAGCTGGTTCTTGTAGTCGTACAGGTAGCTCGTGGTACTCGACCCACCAGCCTTTGGATACTTGATCCTCGTCAATCGATTTCCAGCCGAATCATAGGAGTAGCTGAAGTTATCGTCGACACTGACCCCCGTGTCGTACTTTGTCAATCGGTTGAAGCTGTCGTACCAGTAGTCATTCACCGTGTAGGGGCCGCCGAGGATTTCACTTGAATGGAGTAGGTTCCCATCGAAGTCATAGCCCGTGATATCCCCTCCGTAAGTCAACTCAGGAAGGGTGACGCCTGACAGGGTATGCGCGATAGACTTGGCCCACTGATTCTTGTAGTAGTCGTAGGACGTTTTCCACCCAGTCGGAGTTGCACAGTTAGTTCCGTTGCAGACTACGCTTGAGGTGCCGTTTCCGTTGTAGGCGAAGGTGACATCTTCCGTCTTTAAACCAGGGAAGGTCGCCGTGAGCTTGCTGACCTCGTTACGGACCGTATATTTGTACTCTCGCGTGAAGTTCTCATTGGCGGGGGTGCTCCCGACCTCCGTTGCATCCCTGTCGGCCCATCCGCTGTCATCGTCGCCGAAGATCTCCACCATCGTGAGGAGGTCGTCGTTGGAAGTCGTCGGGTCAAACCTGTACACTACGTGACGATACGGGTTAGTGGACACCGCGAGGAGCTTACTCGTGATGGCGATCAGGCGCCCACTAGGCGTGGCCCCGTTGACGCCACTGGAGTCTTTGTAGGTAGCACCGCTGTACTCGTCGCCCCAGGTGTAGTCGTAGGTGTACCAGGTGTCGCTAGAGAACGCTGGGGAATACGGGGTCATGCTGTTCGTGTAGGCGACGTGCGTAGGCCGCGAGTCGATGGTGCGCTCATAGGTTTCGGTGAAACTCCCGGTCCCATTGCGGTTCTGAGTCAGTCGCCCCCTGACGTCGTAGTCACGGTAGAGCGTGCTGCTGTTGGCATCGGTGACCGCCGTCAGCATGCCCTTTGAGTCATAGGCGTAGCTGTAGTACGTCGTGGAGTTGGCGCCAGCGTCAGTACGTTGCTCGGCGGTCAGCCTCCCGAAACCGTCGAAACGGTATCGATTGTCGCCCTTGGCATCCACTCCCTTGGTCAACCTCCGCCCGGGGTCGTAGTAGTAGGTGGTTGAGATGTCGGCGTCGGGGCTGATCGTGCCCTTCTCGGTAACTTTGGTCAAGCTGCCGTCCGCATCGTAGGCGTAGAGTGTCTGCCGCGTGATGGCGGAGGTATTGTTGAGGTTCGCCACGCTGACGGACCGACCGGGGCAGTCGTATTTGTACTCCGTCGTGGTCCCTCCAGCGCCCGCGTTCGCCTCCTGGTCCTTCACTATCGAGAGGCGGCCGTTCAGGTTGCCGCCCGTGGGGGAGCAGCTCGTACTCGTCGTATAGTACGCCCACGTCTTATTCTCGGTTTGACCGGGAAGGGTGAGCGAAGTGATCTGCCCGTAGCTGTTGTAGCCATAGACAGTCGAATTGGACGCAGGGTCGACTACTTGCGTCAGCACGCGGCTAGAGCCAACACAGCCGTAGTTGTACGTGGTGGTATGGCCCCCTGAGCTTACGGAAGCCAAGAGAGCCCCACCGCCACCACAGGTGGTGTTTTCATCGTAGCTGTAGGACCTAGCGCGGTCATCTGGTGCATAGACGGTCGCAGGCAGGCTCCCCTTCCCTGCCCAGGTACCACCGTTGGCCAAGACTGTCCGGTATATCTTGGTGACGTAGTGAATGGGGCTCCAGGCTGACCCGTCCCACTTCTTCTGGATGTTCTGCACGGGCTCGAATTGCTTATAGATCGAGGAGGAATAGTATTCAACGTCAGTCGCCAGCCGATCAGAACTTATCTCGGAGGTAGCGGTCGTAAGGTGGCGCCAGATCCGCCCGTTGTTCATGAGGTAGTACTTCTGCCCGACGCGCCCGTCCTGGATGTCCCGCTCATCCTTGAAGACGACTCTCCTCTGGCTCTTCCACTCGGCCCCCGACCCGAAAGTCTGTGCCCACTCGTATGCGATCGTGCTGCGGAGAGTGGTGCTCCCGTCGGTCTTGTCTGCCTTGATGAGATACCCGATGTCCTTGGCGAATGAATCAGTGCTATACGTGTACGTGGTCTGAGGTTGCCCAAGGCCCGTCTTGGTCGCGATCCGGTTTTGGTTGAAGGTGTTGACGGTGCCGTACGTGAAGTCCTGGGTATGGTTGGAGCCATCGAGCGCAGAGCTCCAAGAGCTTACGCGTCCGTACGAGTCCCTGCGGATGACGGCGGTCTGCGTGTCGGTGGATCCGGAAATAGGGGCATAAGTCACATTCACGGTATTCGGAAAGTCCGGATACGTCCACGTCCAAACGGCCCCCGTGGCGTCGGTGGCGGTCGCCGGGTAGCCAGCGACCTGGCCACTGCTGTAATACGTGAAAAGGGTGGTGTTACCGAACCGGTCCACCAGTGCGCGCAGCTTGCCCCTCAAGTTTGTACCCGCGTTTTCCCGGTAGTAGTACTCGAGGTCGCCCGAGCCATAGGTTAGAAGCTCCCAGAGATTCTCGTTCCCTTGGCCGAAGTCCTTCGTCTTCGCCGTGAACAAGTACATCGGGGCGTCCCCAATCGCGGCATTACCCCCTGTCCCCGTACCCATGGGAAAAGCAATCGCCCTCTGGTTGTCCACCCAGATCATGGTGTTCTTGTTGCCGCCCCCGTCGAAGTTGAGTCCGCCAGGATTGGGGCACCCGGGGAACGCGCACGTGGCAAACTCGAGGTGTCGATCGAAGCTCGACACCCAGTTGGGGCCGTACACGGAGCTCCACGTGCTCATCGTCGGAATGTGGATCGCTCCGTAGTTCGTTTTCGGCCCCAGAGTATAGTCGCCATTAATAGGGTCGGCCACATGATAGGTCGCTTTCAGCTCGTAGGCGTATGCGCCCACGCTACTAGGCGTGGCCTGACTCGGCAGAGCCTTCCAGATGGTCAGCGGGGCGTACTTGTGGCTATTACCGCTGTCCGTGTAAATACCGGGGTTCTGCAGCGTGTCGTGTATGGGTAGGCTCTCCGCCACGGAGTAGCTCATGTTTCTCTTCAGAGAAACGCATTCATCCGTACACTGGTAATTTGGTGCCGGGCACCCCGAACAAGCGAAGGTTCCATCGCGGTTCCAATCAACCACGAGTTGCCACTCGACAATACTGTCGAATTGTCCTGAGTGGGTGTGCCACATCTCAAGATCAAATTTGTACTCGTGCTTCAGGTCCGGTGTGCCATTGCCATCAAAGTCTTTGTCCCAGTCGAGCGCGGGGTTGTGGATCAGCATCGGCGCGCCGCTCGGACCGCGAGCGCTTGCCGCCACGCCCGGGAAAAGTGCGATGTAGTTGATCGGCAGGTAGCTATACAAGGAATACTCGCTGTTGCCGGGCGGAGGTGGCGCTCCCCCGGGGTTGCACTTGCATGCTACGCAGCACGGAGGCGGATCTTCGGGCCCGGCATTCCATCCGGCGAAACACACCGACACGCTGGAAAGTCCGATGAGGGAAAGACAACAGGTCAGGGAGAGTGTGTGCCGATGGCTGCTCATGGGCCCTCCTTCGGGTTGGGCGGTACTAGTACTACGATACTTGCTGAGCCAAAATGCTTGTGGTCATCCCAAAAGCTCGCGCGGATGCTGTGCGACCCGGCCTGCCAGTGGGTGGGATCCAGGAGTCGCGTTGCGATGGGTAGGTCCAGGTTCGAATCTAAGGCCACGAGCTGATCGTCGACAAACCACGACACGGTGTACCCGAGCGTGTCCCCCATTGCCCTATATCCTTCCTGGGCCAAAGCACTAGCGGCGAACGGCGCGGCGACTACCGAATCCTGGGCCGGCGCTGTCATGCTGATGCGAAAGTCCGGCCGCGCGTTTGCGCGCTTCTTCGCGTAGAAACAGCGCTCGGGCGGCCGAACGTCGTTGTCGGCAACCACCGACATGGAGGGACTCCAGGCAGCATAGGAAACGCCATTCCCGGAGGAATCGAGGCCATTCCACTCGGTGCAATGATCGCCAGG
>JACOUJ010000132.1 GCA_016177865.1 Candidatus Rokuibacteriota bacterium | reverse complement strand
GGCACGGCGAGATCGATACCGGGGTCCCGACGGGGCGTGAGTCGTGGTGAGACGACGGGCTTTCGTGCCTGCTCGCGGCGATGCCGTGTGGATCAGCCTAAACCCTCAGGCTGGCCACGAGCAGGCCGGGAGGCGGCCCGCAGTCGTGGTCTCACCCGCAGCCTATAACCAGAAGGTGGGTTTGGCGCTTCTGTGCCCGATCACGAGTCGGATCAAAGGGTACCCCTTCGAAGCACTCATCCCACCGGGTTTGCAGATCGGGGGCGCGGTCCTCTCCGACCAGGTGAAATGTCTGGATTGGAAGGCCAGGAGCGCGAGTTTCATCTGCAAGCTGCCCGCTTCCGTGGTTGGGGAGGTTCTCGGCAAGCTCAACATCCTCTTGCAAGAGTAGGCACGCCGCAAAGACGCCTAAGGTTGCTCCGGGGCGGGATCTCGTAGCTCGTGCTCAGGATAGACGCCGAGTCGCGCGCCCGCATGAGAGACGCCCGAATGTTACAATCATGTGTGAGGGTGCTCATGCGTGCGTGGGTGATTGGGATCGGCTTCGTCCTCCTGACCAGTCAGGTTTGGGCGGATGGAGCAAGCGACGATCGGTCGGGCATGGAAGGCGGGCGACGGATCGTGGCAGGGTCTGAGGCAAGCGCCGTTGAAGGGAAGGTGTCCATCCGTCCGGTGCGGCCGGTGGAGCGGAAGGGCGTACCCAACCAGCGGCCCTATCAGGCGCGGATCACCGTGCTCGATCCCACCGGGCGTGAGGTGGCCGCTGTGGACAGCGACGCCGACGGGAAGTTCCGGATTGCGTTGCCGCCGGGAACTTACGTGTTGCGGCCGGAATCATCGGGCCTCTACCCGCGCGCGTCCGAGCAGCGGGTGGAGGTCGGCCCGAATAGCGTGAGTCGGGTCGAAATCGTCTACGACAGCGGCATCCGCTGAGAAGCGCGCGCCGGCGCGTCACTGACACGAATTAAACTTGAAGCGGATGATCTTCGTGTGCCACTCGTTGACGCCGTCCTTCTGGTACTGCGCCGTATACCAGAACGAGCAGTCGTCGGTCGGGTCCAGGGTGAGGGTGCTGTAGTCGCCCCAGCGGTCCGTCGCCTTCTGGGCGCCCTTGCCGGTGGCGTCGGTCACGCTCTGCTCGGCCGAGAGCCGATTGAGCGGATCGTCCGCCGATCGTCCTGCCAATCGGATCGACGGAAACACTGACGGGCCCGACACGCTGTACCCCATCGCGATGTTCCCGCGCTTGTCCATCGCGATGCTGCCCATCCAGCGCGAGGACGTGGTGGGTGTATAGGTGCCTTGCTGGTGGATCTTCGGCGTACCACCCGGATCGCGGACCTCGTACCAGCGGACGCCGGCCCGCGTCGCCACCGCCACGGTATGGTTGACGACCAACGACTCGTGCGTGCCGAAATTGCGGTAGGCGAGGCGGTACATCAGCCGATCGCTCAGCGAGTCGAGCACGACGGTGGTCTTGGGCTGAACGATACAGGACCCCCGAGACGGGGCATTTTTACAGGCCTCGTCGAATGGCGCTGTCTGGATCGAGGTGGGGCCCGTCAGGGTTGACGCGGATGGATTGCTCCAGTCCACTTTGAACTTCCAGAGATTCAACCGGTCGTTGCCGAGGTTGATCACGTAGTTGGGCGCGCCGGCGGGGGGCGCGGTGTTGCCGTCGAGGTCGGCGGGGAGTAGCCCGCCCTCGGACGGAAGGTCGAAGCAGACCATCCGCGCCGCTTCGCCATTGACCATCTTCGCTCGCTCGAACGCGCAGACCTTCGCACCCAAGAAGGCGTTCGGCCCGAACATGTTGTACGCGGCGTAATAGGCGTCGGGCCAGATGCCGAACTTGCCATAGTCGTTGAAATCCTGGTACTGGAACTCGTAGCGGTGATAGGCACCGGTGGCGTCCGCGGTGGTCGACACGGCAATGCACTGAGAGAACGGACTGCCGCTCACCGCAAACTGGGAGAGGACCCAGCGATTGGCGATGCGGTCGAACAAGACAATGGGATCGCCGTCGTTGAAGTTCTCGCAGTTGCCCCCGAACCCCCGCCAGAGGATACTGCCGTCGATCGGTCCGAGGACGGCCTGCTTTGTGGCCTTGTTAAAGATGGCCACGGAGGTGTTGACCCACTGCACATACTGGGTGGTGCCCGCTGCACCGGTCGTGTCGGCGGGGAAGCTGGTCACTTGGTATCCCGGCAGCCCCTCGCCGATCCCCTCGATGGCATCGAGCGGCCCTACCGGCAGCTTTGCGGCCGCCTTTGCCTGAAGCGCGGTGTCGGCGAACGCGGCCTGCGCCCTTGGCGGTCGCGGCGGTAGCCGCTTGACGCGGTGCTCTTTCCTGAACGCGGCCTGCGCCTTTGGCGGAGGCGGCGGAACGCTGGACAGAGCCGGCGAGGTGTCCCGCTTGACCGCGGAGAGCACAGTCTGTGCGTTCACCTGGGTGACGGTAGGCGCGAGTACGACGACGGCAACGGCTGTGACTCCGATGGCTTGCCATGTACGCATGGGAACCCTCCTGCGGTTGTTGGGCGTTAGATCACGAGACTCACGCCGAGCTCGGTCAGGACATCGTCGAGATGGTTGGCGATGGAGTACTCCGGGCTCCCACCGATGAGGAGGCCAGTCGCCCGTCCCGAGTCCACGTCGACGACGATGGCGCCGGAATCCCCATACTCGGAGAACACGCCGGACACCCCTCGGATCAAGATCTGGTCTACGAACTTGAGTTCACCAAGCTCGTAGTCGAGAGTGACATCGGCACTCACGTCGGAGACGGTGCCAATGGTGTAGCCCGTGCCCCTGCCGACCTTTTCGACGCGCATGCCTTCGACCGCACTGAAGGGCTGATCGCTGCTGAGCTTGCCCACCTTGGACATGACGTGCGCGCCGACGAGATTGGGGTCGGTGACCTCCGCGATCGCGCAATCAACGCGGTTTGGCGCGGAGGCGCTCAGCGGCGAAAACTGCGAAAGGCGCGCGATCGCGTCGGTTGCGGGATCGCCGTGATCCAGCAAGCCGGGCTGATAGATGGCCGAGCCGATCGGCAGGCCATTCTCATTGGCAAGGACGTGATTGTTACTCAGGATGAAACGAGCGCCGCCGCGCGCCACCAGGGCCCCGAATGTACCGGCCATAATGAGATTGTCGTGCGGCGCCGGCAACCGGAACCCGATCGAGCAGCCCGGTCGGGCCGGCCGACGACGCGTGCGCGCCGCTGGCGCCTGTGCTCGGAACTTCCCGGTCTCGATGACATCGGTCTCGACGCCATCGATGTGGGTCGGCAAGATGTTTCCCGGCGCGATCAATCGCTTGTCGAGCTTTCGGATCACATAGAGGCGGACGCACGGGCGCTGGGTAGGCTTGCCTTTGACCATCTTGCGCCCTATGCCGACGCCAACGACGTTGTCTTGGGGGTGTGCGCTGACGGCGTTGATGAAGCGTCGAGGGACCGCGCGCGGCCCGGCCAAGATGCGATCAACCGCCCGTTGCTTCGCCGAACGGAGCGCTTCTGGGATCTCATGTCGCGGGCATCGAAGCATTGCTGAACTTCTGCTCGGCGTTGTCACGCCGGAGCGCAGGAAGCATAAAGGGCCTGATCGGTTTTCGCTCTTGCTCTCGGTAGAGATGCGAACGCGACTTCCACCCTTCCCAAAGTGTTACTGGAAATGGGAGGGGATGTCTTGGGACATTTTGCGATTTATATTGGCGAAGTTGCGGGGGAACTGTTTGCCACCAGGGACAGGCGGCAGGTCCGGGGACCCCGGTCAGTCATGCGGCGAAAGGCCTCGTAAGAACTGGAATAATCAGCGAACCCCGCCGCGTAAGCGACCCCACTCTTATTTCACGGTCTCATCCGAGAAGCGCTCGTAGCGGCCATAGTCCCTGGCGGCCTCGAGGAACCACCCGACCACCTCGGGTTTGCTCCGCGGCGGAATCTCACAGCTCGTGGAGAGGATGAAGGCGGAGTCGCGCGCGGCGCTCTCCACGCAGCGCTGGACCTCGGCCTCGATCTCCTCCTTGGTCGCCCGCTCGAAGAGCGTCGCGTCCACGTTGCCGATGACGACGACTCGCTTCTTCGCGACTTCCTTCAATCGCTTGAGCTGGTCCACGTGGAGCTTCGGGTCCGACTGCTGGTCCAGGTCAATGGAAAGGGTCGTGAAGCCGGCCTGGATCAGGTCCTCGTAGATGGGATACGTCGTGCCGCAGATGTGGGTGGTGAGGCCGGCCTTCTTGGCCTTGAAGTAGTCCACCAGCTCCTTGTGGTACGGGGCGATGAACTCGCGGTAGTTGTCGGGAGAGATGAGGCTGATCGAGGCGGTGGGCTCGGAGAAGGAGAGCCCGATCTTGGTCTTGAGCGCCTCATCGCCGAAGACCTTGCAGTAGTCCGTGGCGAAGCGCATCAGCTCGTGGATGAACGCAGGATCCTCGAAGGTATCCAGCAAGAGCATCTCGGGATTCCGCATGAGCATCGCGA
The DNA here is from genome assembly GCA_016177865.1 of Candidatus Rokuibacteriota bacterium. GTDB lineage: Bacteria > Methylomirabilota > Methylomirabilia > Rokubacteriales > JACOUJ01 > JACOUJ01. Next base: position 239 of record JACOUJ010000132.1, on the reverse strand, counting down.
TCGTCCACGGGCCGACCAGGACCGCGCCGGTGGCCGTGGGGAGCTTGGCCGCCATCAGCCCCTCGCACATCTCGAGGAAGGCGGGGAGACGCCCGGCCGACTTCGGGTCAGGGATCGAAAGCTTGGCCAGCTTCCCCTTGTCGTCCTGGAGGAGGTGGGTGGCGATGGAGGGGACGACGTAGTCGGAGTACTTGACCTTGCACCCGACCGCCTCCGCCTCCTTGGCCAGGTCGTTGTAG
>JACOUJ010000131.1 GCA_016177865.1 Candidatus Rokuibacteriota bacterium | reverse complement strand
ACATTGCTTTCAACTACAAGGTGAAGGAGTTCCAGGATCGGCGGGTCCGCCAGGCCTTCGCCCACGCCATCGGAAAGAAGGCGATCGTGGAGGCGCTCTACGGCGGGCCCGGACTCGTCGCGACGCACTTCCAGCCTCCATCCCTCTGGGGCTACAACAAGGAATTGAAGGACTACGATCCGAGCCCGGCGAAGGCACAGGAGCTTCTCCGTCAGGCCGGGTTCGCGCAAGGACTCTCCGAGATGACCGGGGAGGACGGCAAGAAGGAGCCCCTCACCTTCTGGTACATGTCGCGCTCGCGGCCGTACTTCCCGAACCCGAAGGAGATCGCGGAAGCGATGGCGGCCGACCTCGCGAAGGCCGGGATCAAAGCCCGGCTCGAGACGGCGGAGTGGGCCGTCTACCTGGACAAGCGAAAGAACGGCCAGTTGCCCCTCTACATGCTCGGCTGGACCGGTGACAACGGCGACCCCGACAACTTCCTCTGCTACTTCTTCTGCCCGACTGGCGCGGCGCGCGAGGGCTTCTATTCAAACAAGCCGCTTGCCGACCTGCTCCTCCGGGCCCAGACGCTCACCAACCAGGCGGAGAGGGCGAAACTGTACCGCCAGGCCGAGCAGATGCTGCATGATGACGCTGGCCGGCTCTTCATCGCCAACAACCAGCCGCCGCTCGCCTTCTCGAAGAAGGTCAAGGGATATGTTCCGAACCCGACGGGGTCCGAATACTTCAACACGGTGAGCGTTCAGTAGGTCGGGACCCCGAGGGGACGGTGAGAGGATATGTCGTCCGGCGCGCGCTGACCGTCATCCCCGTCCTCCTCGGGGTCTCCGTCCTCGTCTTCAGCTTCATTCATCTGATCCCCGGCGACCCCGCCGTGACCATGCTCGGTGAGCGGGCGACGCCGGAGAAGGTCGCCGCAGTCAAGAGAGAACTCGGACTCGACCGTCCGATTCACGAGCAGTACCTGATCTACCTCGGGAACGTGCTCCGGGGGGACCTCGGCATTTCAATCGTTCGAGGTGACCCGGTCCTCCCGGATCTGCTCCGCCGCTTCCCTGCCACGGTCGAGCTGGCGATGGCGGCGATCATCCTCGCGCTCTGTTTCGGCATTCCCATCGGGATCATCTCCGCCGTCTGGCGGAATTCTCTTCTGGACAGTCTCTCCCGAGTGTGGGCCCTCACCGGCGTCTCGATGCCGATCTTCTGGCTTGGACTGATGCTCGCCTGGGGCTTCGGGGTCCAGCTCCGATGGCTGCCGACCGGGTTCCGTCTCGAGCCCGGCGCGCGAGCATGCTGGAGGTGCTCTCGCGGGAATACATCAGGACCGCGGAGGCCAAGGGCCTCCCGCAAATACTGATCATTCGCCGCCACGCCCTTCGAAACGCGCTCTTGCCGGTCGTGACCGTGGCCGGGCTCCAGGTCGGGCACCTCCTGGCCGGGGCGATCCTGACCGAGACGATCTTTTCTTGGCCGGGGATCGGCCTCTGGGTCTACGAGTCGATCGAGTCGCGCGACTACGCGATCGTGCAGGGCGCGAGCCTGTTCATCGCGGTCATCTTTGTCGTCGTGAACATGGTGACGGACGTGCTCTACGCATTCGTGGATCCCCGCATCAAGTACGACTGATGACCACCCCGGCCACGCTCATCGGGCGCGTGGATGTGCCACGTGCGCACGGACAGAGTCCGGCCAGGGCGGCGTGGCGGAGGCTCCTCAGAAGCCCGGTCGCCCGCGCCGGACTCGGGATCGTCTCCGCCTTCCTTCTGATCGCGGTCATGACGCCCGCGGTTCACGTCTATGATGCCAGGACCGACTCGAACCTGACGCTCAGGCTCAAGCCGCCCACCTGGACGCATCCATTTGGAACCGACACCCTCGGCCGGAACATCTTGATTCGCACACTCCATGGGACTCGGGTCTCGCTTGGGCTCGGGGTCAGCTCGGTCGCGATCGCGGCCTTCGTGGGTTCAGTGCTCGGCCTTCTCGCCGGCTACCTCGGGCGGAGCGCCGATCTCGTCCTGATGTTCTGCATGGACATCCTCCTCGCCTTCCCGTCAACTCTCCTCGCGATCGCGATCGTCGCGATGATCGGCCCGGGCCTGCGCAACTCCCTTTTCGCGATCAGCCTCGTCTCGATCCCCATCTACGCGCGATTGAGCCGCAGCGCCGTGCTGGCCTTGAGAGAGCAGGAGTTCGTGTTGGCCGCCCGCGGTCTGGGAGGCCGGGACCGGCAGATACTCCTGCGCCACATCGTTCCCAACACGCTGCCGCCGCTGATCATTCAGACAACGCTCGCCATCGCCTTCGCGATCCTGGAGGCCGCGGCGCTTGGATTTCTCGGTCTCGGCGCTCAGCCCCCGACCCCTGAGTGGGGCGCCATGCTGGCCGACTCCTACAAATACTTCACGAGTGGGGCCTGGTGGGTCTTCTTCTTCCCCGGCGTGGCGATCATGCTGTCCGTGCTCGGCTTCAACCTGCTCGGCGACGGGCTCCGCGACGCGCTAGATCCGAGACTTCGCGCCGATTAGCGGCGAAAAACTCAACACACGGGAGGATGAAACCTGTTATGGTCAGCAGTTAGGGGCAACATTAGAGGCAGCCGTTGAACCCCCACAACAAAGGGAGGAGAAGCCATGGCGGTCGCGCGGGTCACCAAGATCATCGGGGCGTCGAAAAAGAGTTGGCACGATGCGGTGAATGAGGCGGTGAAGCGGGCTAACAAGACCCTGAGAAACCTCACGGGCATCCACCTCTTGGAACAGAAAGCGCACATCGAGAAAGGAAAAATCGCCGAGTACCGGGCTACCATTGAGGTGACGTTTATCCTCGAAGACTGATTGGCAGAGCAGGAGTGGGACGATCCCGTTGTCCTTGAGCTAAGACCCCCTCTCGAACGTCACGGCGAGCGCGCTACCGATAGCGTGGGCATGGCTGCCGTGCTACAATTTTTTCGAAGAGGGAACCCGGGCTGCCGTTCCCGATCCGAACACTTCCTCAGCAACAAACAAAGAGGTGCCACGGTACGTCTAACAACTGGTAGGCATTCATGCCTCGAATCCTAGTGGTGGAAGATGAGGCGGCCTCCCGTAAGGGACTCCAGGAACTGC
>JACOUJ010000130.1 GCA_016177865.1 Candidatus Rokuibacteriota bacterium | reverse complement strand
GTGTCGCCATGCAGGATGTGACGGGGCAAATGGTGATCCTCCAGTTCATGCAGTCCGGGCGTCAGCGCGTGGCGGTCCCGACGACGGTTCACTGCGACCACCTGATCCGGGCGCAGACCGGCGCCGCCGCGGATACTGAACGCGCCATCAGCGAGAATCGCGAAGTCTATGACTTCCTTCGTTCTGCCTCGCGAAAGTACGGGATCGGCTTCTGGAAGCCGGGCTCGGGGATTATCCATCAGGTCGTCCTGGAGAATTACGCGTTTCCCGGCGGGCTCATGATCGGCGCCGATTCCCACACCCCGAACGGGGGGGGGCTCGGAATGCTCGCGGTCGGGGTCGGCGGGGCCGACTGCGCCGAGGCGATGGCCGGCCTTCCGTGGGAGGTGCTTCATCCGCGTCTGATCGGGGTCAAGCTCACCGGCAAGATTTCAGGGTGGACCGCGCCCAAGGACGTGATCACTTACCTCTGCGGCCTGCTCACCGTCAAAGGGGGGACCAACAAGGTCGTGGAGTATTTCGGTCCCGGGGCCGAGTCGGTGAGCTGCACGGGAAAGGCGACGATCTGCAATATGGGGGCCGAGCTGGGGGCCACCACCTCCGTCTTCCCCTTCGACGACCGGATGGCGGGCTACCTCCGCGCCACGGGACGAGCCGAGCTGGCGGAATTGGCGGAGCGACACCGAGAGCTTCTCAGGGCGGACCCGGAGGTGGCCGACGCGCCGGAGAAATTCTACGATCAGGTGGTGGAGATCGACCTCTCCACGCTCGAGCCCCACGTCGTCGGCCCGCATTCCCCGGACCGGGCCCGCCCGATCTCCAAGCTCGCCGCGGAGGTCCGGGAGCACAGGTGGCCGGCCGGGCTCAAGGCGGCCCTCATCGGCTCGTGCACCAACTCGTCTTACGAGGATATGCGCCGGGCCGCCCACCTCGCCATGCAGGGGGCCAAGGCCGGCCTCAAAGCCAAGACGTACTTCTTGATCACGCCGGGCTCGGAGATGGTCTACCAGACCATCAAGCGCGACGGCATCATCCGGAGCTTCGAGGAGATGGGGGGGACCGTCCTGGCCAACGCCTGCGGCCCGTGTATCGGGCAGTGGAAGCGGGAGGATGTCCGAAAGGATGAGACGAACTCGATCGTCTCGTCGTTCAACCGGAACTTCCCCGGGCGGAACGATGGGAGCGCCGCCACCCTCTCCTTCCTTACCAGTCCCGAGATCGTCACCGCCCTGGCCTTCGCCGGCACCCTCGAGTTCGATCCGGTTCACGACACCCTCGAGACGCCGGACGGCAAGCGCTTCCGCTTCACCCCGCCTGAGGCCGAGGAGTTCCCGAGCGAGGGATTCGTCCGCGGCCACGAGGGGTACGAGCCTCCAGCCGAGGACGGAGAGTCGGTGCGAATCGAGATCGCGCCGGGGAGTGAGCGGCTTCAGCTTCTCGAGCCGTTCCCGGAGTGGGACGGGCAGGACTTCATGGATCTCCCCATCCTGATCAAATGCAAAGGGAAGACGACGACGGATCACATCTCGCCCGCGGGGCCCTGGCTTCGTTACCGCGGACATCTGGACAAGATCAGCGACAACATGTTCCTTGCGGCCGTCAACGCCTTCACGGGCGAGGCGGGGAAAGGGATTGACGTCCTGAGCGGGGAGCGCGGGATTCCGATCACCCAGATCGCGCGTCGGTACAAGGCGAAGGGCGTGGGCTCGGTCGCCCTGGGCGAGGAGAACTACGGGGAGGGATCGAGCCGCGAGCACGCCGCCATGTCGCCGCGCCATCTCGGCGTGCGCGCGGTCATCGTCAAGAGCTTTGCCCGGATCCACGAGACGAATCTCAAGAAGCAGGGGATTCTCCCACTGACCTTCGCCGATCCCGGGGGCTACGACCGGTTCGACGCGGAGGACCGGGTGAGCGTTGTGGGGCTCGCAAGCCTGGCCCCGGGCAAGTCCGTCCAGGTGATCGTGAAAAAGCCGGATGGCAAGACCTTGACGATCACGGCCAACCATACCTTTACGCAGGAGCAGATCCGCTGGTTTCGCGCGGGGTCTGCCCTGAAGGCGGCGAAGTGACGCGATTCAGGGAGACGTAAATGCCTTCTAAAGTGAAGATTCCCACCGGACAGAAGATCACAATCGAGCACGGCAAGCTCCGCGTGCCCGATCACCCGATCATCCCTTTCATCGAAGGCGACGGCACCGGTCCCGACATCTGGCAAGCCTCGGTTCGCGTCTTCGATGCCGCCGTGGCGCAGGCCTATGGCGGACGTCGCGCGATCGCGTGGCTGGAGACCTACGCGGGCGAGAAGGCAAAGCCCGTATACGGGGCCGACTGCCCCGCCAACCTCCTTCCTGACGAAACCCTGGACGCCATCCGTGAATACCTGGTGGCCATCAAGGGACCCCTCACGACGCCGATCGGCGAGGGATTCCGGAGCCTCAACGTGACCCTTCGCCAGGTCTTGGACCTCTACGTCTGCCTCCGGCCTGTTCGCTACTTCAAGGGGGTCCCGTCCCCGGTGAAGCGGCCGGAGCTGGTGGACATGGTCATTTTTCGGGAGAACACCGAGGACATCTACGCGGGGATCGAGTGGGACGCCAGGACGCCCGAGGCCCGGAAGATTGTCGCATTCCTTCAAAAGGAGATGGGCGTCAAGAAGATCCGTTTTCCGGAAAGCTCCAGCATCGGCATCAAGCCGGTATCGATTGAAGGGTCCGAACGCCTGATCCGGGCGGCGCTCCGCTACGCGATCGAGCAGAACCGGAGAAACGTCACGCTCGTCCACAAGGGGAACATCCAGAAGTACACCGAGGGCTCGTTCATGCGATGGGGCTATGCCCTGGCCAAGCGGGAGTTCTCGGACCGGACGGTGAGCTGGGAGGAGTGCGGGGGGAAGCCGCCCGCGGGGAAAATCCTGATCAAGGATGCCATCACGGACGCGTTCCTACAGCAGATCCTGACGCGCCCTGACGAGTTCGACGTGATCGCGAGCACGAACCTGAACGGCGACTACATCTCTGACGCGCTGGCGGCGCAGGTGGGCGGGATCGGGATTTCCCCCGGCGCCAACGTCAACTACGAGACGGGACACGCCCTCTTCGAGGCCACCCACGGGACCGCTCCCAAATACACGGGCCAGGACAAGGTGAATCCGGGCTCCCTCATCCTCTCCGGGGAGATGATGTTCCGCTACCTCGGATGGAACGAGGCGGCGGACCGGATCATCGCCGGACTCGAGAAGACGATCCAACAGAAGACCGTGACCTACGACTTCGCCCGCCTGATGGACGGGGCGAAGGAAGTGAAGTGCTCCGAATTCGGCACCGCGATTGTCAAAAACATGGAGGCCCTTTAATGCGACCCAAAGTCACCGTGGTCGGGGCGGGAAACGTCGGCGCGACCGTCGCCCAGTATGTCGTTGAGAAGGGGCTGGCCGATGTCGTGCTCACCGACGTGATCGAAGGGCTGCCTCAAGGCAAGGCGCTGGACCTCCTCCAGGCCGGGCCGGTCCAGCGGTATGACTGCCACCTCGTGGGATCGAACGACTACAAAGATACGACCGATTCCGATATCGTGGTGATCACGGCAGGTCTGGCGCGGAAGCCCGGCATGAGCCGGGACGACCTCCTCTTCAAGAACGCCGAGATCATTAAGGGGGTCGTGGAACAGGTGGTCCGCTATTCGCCCAACGCGATCCTGATCGTGGTCACAAACCCCCTCGACGCCATGGCCCAACTCGCATTCCGGGTTTCCGGTTTCCCGAAGCACCGGGTGATCGGGATGGCGGGGATCCTCGACTCAGCCCGTTTCCGCGCCTTCATTGCCCAGGAGCTCGGCGTCTCTGTGGAGAACGTGACGGCCTTCGTCCTCGGAGGTCACGGCGACACGATGGTCCCCCTGCCGCGCTACTCCACGGTGGCAGGGATCCCGATCACCGAGCTTCTTCCGAAGGAGCGAATCGTGGCGCTGGTGGAGCGGACGGCCAACGGTGGGGCGGAGATCGTGAGCCTCCTGAAGGCCGGCAGCGCCTTCTACGCCCCTGGGGCCTCCGCCACGGAGATGGTCGAGGCGATTCTTCGGGACAAGAAGAAGATTCTTCCCTGCGCCGCCTACCTGGAAGGGGAGTACGGGATCAACGGCCTCTTCGTTGGCGTGCCGGTCAAGCTCGGTCGGAGAGGAATCGAGCAGATTGTCGAGATCAAGCTCACGCCGGACGAAGCGGCGGCCCTCAGAAAGTCGGCCCACGCCGTCAAAGAACTGGTGGACAAACTGAAACTCTGATCGCATTCGGAGAGAGGCCATGAAAAAAACCAAGAAGAAGGCGGTTGCGAAGAAGAGGGTCACACCCGTTCCCAAGGGCTACCACACGGTGACGCCCTATCTCACCGTTCGAGACGCGGCGCAGGCGATCGATTTCTACAAGCGTGTGTTCACCGCCAAGGAACTGACGCGCATGCCTGGCCCGGACGGCAAGAGCATCGTGCACGCCGAGCTCCGCATCGGCGACTCTGTCGTCATGCTGAGTGATGAGATGCCTGGGATGAGTACCTGCCGCGCACCGACGTCCCTCGGCGGCACAACCGTGGCTCTCTTTCTCTACGTGCCCAACGTCGACACAACCTTCAAGCGAGCCGTGGACGCCGGGTGCAAGGTCCTGAGGCCGCTGGCCGACATGTTCTGGGGCGACCGGTACGGCCAGATCGAGGACCCCTTCGGCAACCAGTGGGGGCTTGCGACCCACAAGGAAGACGTCACGCCGAAAGAGATGAAGCGGCGCGCCCAGGTAGCGATGGCCCAGACGGCCGGAAAGAACTGATGAGAGAGATTCACGTCTCGGCCATCACCGACGCAGTCAAGAAGCTCTGCGTGGAGGCGAACTACGAGCTCGAGCCGGATATGCTCCGGGCCTTCGATCGAGCGCTCGGCACGGAGCGTTCCGCCGCGGGGAAGCAAGTCCTTCAGATGCTCAAGGAGAATGCCCAGCTTGCCCGGACCCAGAGGATTCCATACTGTCAGGACACAGGCTTCGTGGTCTGCTTCGTCGAGCTGGGCCAGGACGTGCACATCGCCGGGGGACTGCTGGGGGATGCGATCAACGAAGGGGTCCGTCAGGGATACACGGAAGGGTATCTCCGCGCCTCGATCGTCAAGTCACCGTTCGACCGGAAGAACACAGGCGATAACACGCCGGCGGTTATTCATGTTGACGTGGTGCCGGGGCCGCAGCTCAAGATCATGCTGATGGCGAAGGGGGGCGGATGCGAGAACCGATCCGGACCGCCGGTCCCGACGCCTGCCCGCCCTTGATCGCGGGCGTGGGGATCGGCGGGACGTTTGAGAAGGCGGCGCTCCTCTCGAAGAAGGCGCTCTTCCGTGTCCTCGGGACGCCGAACCCGGACCCGGCGATTGACGCCGTGGAGAAGGAGGTCCTCGAGCGGGCGAACCGGCTTGGCATCGGCCCACAGGGGTACGGTGGCGACACCACGGCCTTGGGGATTCACATCCTCACCTATCCCTGCCACATCACCTCCCTCCCTGTGGCCGTAACGATCGAGTGCCACGCGCACCGACACAAAGAAGCGCTCTTATGAAGCCCGACGTTCGAGCGACGGCTTTGCCGTCGCAAGCTTCCGGGGGGTGGTTCGGACGGGGGGCGGAGCCCCCCGCCGAGGGATAACATGATCAAGAGCGCGGCTGACGGCATCAAGGAGGTCATCCCGCCGCTCTCCGATGCCGACATCGAACTGCTCAAGA
>JACOUJ010000129.1 GCA_016177865.1 Candidatus Rokuibacteriota bacterium | reverse complement strand
GGGCATTTATCTGCTCGTGGCCCGCCGCTGACCCAAGTTCCAAAGGCCTACCCGTGCAACATTCACGACTCCAAAGGAGTGAGCCATGAGGCGAACGGCGTTCGTCACACTCGCCCTGGTACTTGGTGTGGGAATCTTGGCCACCACCGTGGCGGCTGAACCCTTAAAGATCGTCGAAATGAACCTTTCGAAGCCCCAGCAGATTCGGATCGACTTCCCGCTGGTTGGGGCGGAGAAGCACCTCAACGTCCTCAAAAAGTCCGAGGGGGTGGTGCCCGAGGGATCGACCTGGGCCAGTGCCAAGGCCCAGGAAGTCGGGTACCACGACGTCTATCCGGGTGACAACGTTTGGGGGACGGGCTACCTGACCTTCACCCTGCCGAACGGAGACCAGGTTTCGATGAAGCACGAGTTTTCGACACGCTTTCTTCCCGCCGCAGACGGCAAGCTGGCCCCAGTGGAGCACGGGGTCTGGACGATCATCGGCGGGACCGGAAAGCTCGCGGGAATCCGCGGGGTCGGGCGGTTTCAGATCAGGCGAACCCCGGCCGATCCGAACGTCCGCATCTGGGACTTGACTGGCGACATGGCGGTCGTGAAGCCGTAATCGCGTTCGCATCCTCGTCGCTAGCGGCTGCCCCGTAGGTCTTGGAAAGTGGCAAGTCCTCCTATCCACTTGACATTTTCACGGTTTGGGTGGTAAATGGTGAGAATCTTCCGCATCACAATGGGGCTCAAATCCCCAGGAGGAGCTCAAGATGGAGAAGATCAAAGGACTGCGCTGTCGGGAGTGCGGGCGCGCCTCCCCGGCGGCCCCGCATCATGTCTGCGAGTTCTGCTTCGGCCCCCTGGAGGTGGATTACCATTACGAGAACCTCCAGCGGATCGTCACCCGGGCCCGGATCGAGGCGGGCCCACCGAGCATCTGGCGCTACAAGGACCTCCTTCCGATTGACGGCGAGGTGACCCTCGGCCACCACGTGGGCTTCACCCCCATAATCCGCTCCCGCAACCTGGCCGAGGAGTGGGGGCTCAAGGAGCTGTGGGTCAAGAATGACTCGGTCTGCCACCCCACATGGTCGTTCAAAGACCGGGTCGTTTCGGTGGCGGTCATCAAGGCCCGGGAGTTCGGCTTCGATACCGTGGCCTGCGCCTCGACCGGGAACCTGGCCAACTCCGTCGCGGCCCACGCCGCCGAGGCCCGGCTCCGGAGCTACATCTTTATCCCGGCCGACCTGGAGCAGGGGAAGATCGTCGGTACCCTGATCTATAATCCGACACTCGTGGCGGTGGAAGGCAACTACGACGAGGTCAACCGCCTCTGCTCCGAGGTGGCGGACAAATATCGGTGGGCCTTTGTGAACATCAGCATCCGTCCCTTCTATTCCGAAGGCTCCAAGACGTACGGCTTCGAGATCTTCGAGCAGCTCGGCTGGCGAGCCCCGAAGCACATCGTCATTCCCTGCGCGGGAGGCTCCCTCCTCGCCAAGGTCTGGAAGGCCTTGAAGGAATGGAAGGCCCTGGGCCTGATCGAGGACGCCGGAACCCGGATCCACGCCGCCCAGGCGCTGGGGTGCGGCCCCATTGTTACCGCGATCAAGCACAAGACTGACGTTCTCGTTCCCGTGCGGCCCAACACCATTGCCAAGTCTCTGGCTATCGGGAATCCTGCCGATGGATACTACGCTGTCAAGGCCGTGAAAGAGTCCGGGGGCTGGGCTGAGCACGCCAGCGATGAAGAGGTGCTGGAGGGGATGGAGCTTCTTGCCAGAACCGAGGGGATCTTCACCGAGACGGCTGGCGGGGTGACCGTGGCCGCGACCAAGAAGCTCATCGAACAGGGGATCATCCCGCGAGACGAGTCCGTAGTTCTCTCCATCACAGGGATGGGCGCCAAGACCCAGGAGGCGCTTTCGGGGCGCCTGCCCGAGACGATGACGATTCGGCCATCGCTCGCGGCCTTTGATCAGGCTTTGGCGGAGTGGAAGACCAAGCACTACATCAATTAAGGAGGGGCACATGCCGGTTCGCGTTCGCATTCCAACGCCCTTGCGCACGATCACCAAGGGGGCGGCCGAAGTGTCTGCCAAAGGAACGGATGTGAGGGAGTTGATCGAAGACCTGGAGCGGCAGTTTCCCGGCCTGAGAGAGAGGATCGTTGATGAGGGGGGCGAGATCCGCCGGTTCATCAATGTCTTCATGAACGACGAGGACATCCGTTTTCTCAAGGGCAAGGAAACATCGCTCAAAGACGGCGACGAGATCTCGATTGTGCCTGCCATCGCCGCGGGTGCCGCTCCAAGTGACGAGCATCACGAGGCCCGAGGGAGGAGCCAACCGGAGCGTACGTAGTTGGTACGTGAGGATTGGCAACGACTGAGAACAAAGTGAGGCGAAGTCAATTGGAGCGGCACTAGCGTGGCCAAGATGCGGGTGTACCTAACCTTCCCGACGGATCTGATCCAGGTTCCGGTCATCTATCACCTCGGCAAGGACTTCAACATCGTCACGAACATCCGCCGGGCTGACGTCACGCCGACCTATGGCTGGGTGGCGCTCGAGCTGGAAGGGACCGACGAGGATCTGCGCCGGGGGATCGCCTGGCTCCGGGAAAAGGGGGTGAAGGTAGACCCCATCGAGCGCGACGTTGTCCTTCCGTGAAGCTTCCCCTCACTGAAGAAGCGATCAGGCGGTACGCCCGCCACATTGTCCTCCCTGAGGTGGGAGGTGTCGGCCAACGGAAGCTCTTGGCGGCCAAGGCCCTGATCGTTGGGGCCGGAGGGCTGGGCTCTCCCGCCGCCCTCTACCTGGCCGCGGCCGGCATCGGAACCATCGGCATGATGGACCCTGACGCCGTGGACCTCAGTAACCTCCAGCGCCAGATCCTCCACTCTATGAAGGACTTGGACCGCCCCAAAGTCTTCTCGGCCCAGGAGCGGATGGAGGCGATAAACCCGGGGGTGAAAGTGGTCCCGTACCACGCGAAACTCTCGACGGAGAACGCCCCGGAAATCCTCCGCGAGTACGACGTCGTGTTGGATGGGAGCGACAACTTTCCCACGAAGTTCCTGGTGAACGACGCCTGCGTCATGCTTGGAATCCCCGCGGTCATTGCCGGGATCCTTCGCTTTGATGGCCAACTCTACACGATCATTCCGAAAAAGGGCGCGTGCTATCGCTGTCTGTTTCGACAGCCCCCGCCCCCGGGGCTCATCCCGTCGTGTCAGGAGGCCGGGATCCTCGGGGCGGTGGCCGGAGTTCTCGGGTCCCTTCAGGCCCTTCAGGCGATCAAGATCCTCCTCGGGATCGGGGAGCCGCCGGCGGGCCAAGTCCTTTTCTTCGATGCCCTCCCCGGAGAGTTCAAGACGATCCGTGTGGGACGGGACCCTGCCTGCGCGCTTTGCGGTGACGCGCCGAAGATCACGGAGCTCCGGGAGGAAGGGGAGGTCTGCGTTCTATGAAATTCAAGGGGTTATAGTCTGTGGTGTTTGATCAGGGACCGTTCCTGTCTTCAGCCCTTTTTTGTGAAAAACTTTTGGTGGAACAGGATAATGTCAAATCGGCTATTCGGATTGTTGACGTTGTGACAATGACAGCCGAAGGCCCAGATCCGCCGAAGGAAATGGCGCCCTTTGTCTACGAAGGCAGTATGTTAATGCGATTTATTGCCGGGGCGGCGCGCGGACGGTATGAGTTGGGGATGACTATCGTGAACCCAGACAGCACGAGTCGGGAAAGAATCGCGAGGGACATTGAGTTCGGCGATCAGCCCGAACAGGGGCTGGATGTCGTAACTTCTCTAAAGATTCGATTCGCGATGCCAGGGACTTATTGGTTTCGAATCGACTTGAACGGTACTCAGATTACCCAAATCCCGATGCGAGTGGATTATGTGCGGGTTGTCAAGCCTCCACGTCCGCCGCAATAGTGGAGCTATTTGTTCCAGAATGCAACAGTGAGGCATCAGGGGTTTGAACAAACACCGTGCGGCCTCGCCTGCTGTAACCTTCCAGTCTTCGTCTTAGGACAAGTTGATCGATCAAACCTTCATTGAACTCGATGAGATCGGCGTCGATTTCATTTGCAAGGTCCAGGGCTAGGGCATCCTGAGAATCCAAAACCTTTTGGAGACTAGAGAGTATCCAAGTTTCGAAATCTTCAAGCGAAATGTGCGCAAACAGGTAACGATGGAGTTCGCGCAATAGTTCGGTCAACATCTCTTACTCCTGTACCATGCTTCAGGTGAAGCGGGTGCCGGCTCGCGAAATTCGGCGTCTGTTCAACGAAGGTGTCTACCCAGGTATGATAGCACGAGGAGAGCTGAAACCAGAAGCGCCCATCAGAAACGCTCACTTGCAGGATCCACAGGGTCGAGGTGAGCCGCCCTGCACCCACTCACAAATGATCCGATATCTGGATCGAAACGGCCAATGGGTTGTGGAAATTCACCAGTACCGCCGTCCCGATGGTTCGATCGGTGCCAGCGGAAAGCCAGACCCCAAGAGATTGAGAATTGGGGATAGTATTTTTGTTGCCCAAAAGCAACACTAGGGATAGCAGATATGCTCTCGAAGCGGGTGCAGGGATTCACCGAGTCCGTGATCCGGGAGATGACCCGGCTCAATAACCTTTACGGCGGCGTGAACCTGGCCCAGGGGATGCCGAATTTCGCGCCACCCAAAGAGCTTCTCGATGCGGCCCACCGCGCGCTCGATGGCGAGTTCCACCAATACGCCGTCACCTGGGGGACGCCGAATCTCCGAAAGGCCATCGCGGTCAAGTTCGAGAAGTTTTACGGTATTTCGGTTGATCCAGAGCGGCAGGTCACTGTCTGCTGCGGCTCCACCGAGACGATGCTGGCCACCCTTCTGGGGATTCTGGACCCCGGAGACGAAATGATCGTCTTCGAGCCGTTCTACGAAAACTACGGACCGGGGGCTATCATCGCGGGGGCGGAGCCGGTCTTCGTCCCTCTGGAACCGCCGGACTTCACGTTTGACCCGGACCGGCTGGCCAAGGCCTTCGGCCCGCGGACGAAAGCGATCATTATTAATTCCCCCAATAACCCCGCGGGAAAGGTGTTTAGTCGGGAGGAGCTTGAGATCATTGCCAATCTTTGCATCCGGCATAACGCGATTGCCGTGACGGACGAGATTTATGAGCACATCGTGTTTGATGGTCTCCGTCACGTCCCCATCGCCACCCTCCCGGCGATGGCGGACCGGACCGTGACGATCTCCGGAATCTCAAAGAGCTACTCGGTCACGGGCTGGAGGATCGGCTATGCGATCGCCTCACCCGAGATCACCCTGGGAATTCGACGGGCGCACGACTTCATCACGGTAGGGGCGCCGCACCCACTCCAGGAGGCGGCGGTGGCGGCCCTGACCTTGCCCGACAGTTACTACGCCTGGCTCAGGGAGATGTACCAGGCCAAGCGCGATTTGCTGCTCGGTCTCCTGGAGAAGGCCGGATTCAAGTGCTTCAAGCCGTCCGGAGCGTATTACATCCTGACAGATGCGGCCCATTTCCTCCGGGAGTTCGACTGTGCCGACGATACGGCCTTCGCTACGTATCTCGTCAAGGAGATCGGGGTCGCGACCGTTCCCGGCTCGTCGTTCTATGCCCACCGGGAGCTCGGCCGGACGGAGATCCGCTTCTGCTTCCCCAAGACGGATGAGACCCTCCGCGAGGCCGGCCAGCGCCTCCTCAAATTGACCCACCGCTAGCCCATCTCTTGGCCCGTTGGGGCGAGCACTCGTATCCCGTGATTCAACAAACTCTGTTTGACCCTCGCGAGACGGCCACGTTGATCTTCCAGGAAGCCCTCGAGGCCGGCCATGTCCATACCCTCGTCCCCCAAGCGCTTCACCTGGACGGCTCTCGGCTGACCGTTCAGGGACGCCCTTTCGATCTGGAAAAGGTCGACCGGCTGCTGGTGGTCGGGGGAGGGAAGGCTTCCGGGGCGATGGCCGAGAGCGTGGAGGCCATCCTGGGGCCCCGGGTCAGCGAGGGCATCGTGGTCGTGAAGGCTGGAGACCCGAGCCGGACGAGCCGAGTGCGTCTCGTCCACGCAGGTCATCCGATTCCTGACTATGCCGGCCTCCAGGGGGCTCAGGAGATTCTTCGTTTGGTTCAATCCGCAACCGCCCAAGACCTGATCATCTGTCTTCTTTCCGGAGGCGGGTCAGCCCTTCTTCCCGCTCCGGTTCCGACCATCACCCTTGGAGAGAAGCGTGAAGTGACCCGGCTGCTCTTGGAGGCTGGAGCGCCCATCGGGGAACTCAACGTGGTTCGCAAACACCTTTCCACCCTGAAAGGGGGACAACTGGCCCGGGCTGTCTCGCCGGCCGCACTCCTGACGCTCATCTTGTCCGACGTCATCGGGGACTTACTGGACGTGATTGCCTCCGGACCCACGGTCCCCGATCCCTCCACGTACGCTGAGGCCGTCGGGATTCTCAGGAGGTCCGGGCTCGCGGCCCGAACGCCACCGATGGTTCTGGCCCACCTCAGTCGCGGGGCTGGCGGGATGATTCCCGAGACCCCGAAGGCCTCTGATCCGGTCTTTGTCAATGTGACAAATTGTGTCATCGGGAACAACTCGTTACTCACTGATCGCGCGGGCGAGGTGGCTCGTGGCCGAGGGCTGGCCCCGATCCTTCACTCGGTTGGACTTCAGGGTGAGGCCCGCGAGGTGGCGAGGCAGTTGGTGGCGGCTGCCCGCAAGATTCGAGATGAGAAACCGGAGGCGTTGCCGGTCTGTCTGATCGCAGGGGGCGAGACCACCGTAACGGTACGAGGGACCGGCAGAGGGGGGCGATGTCAGGAATTTTGTCTGGCCGCGGCGATCGAGCTTCAAGGGCAGTTGGGTATCACAATGCTCGCGGCGGGAAGTGATGGCGGTGATGGCCCGACCGACGCGGCGGGCGCCATCGCCGATGGGACGACGATCACCCGCGCTCAGAAGATGGGGCTCGATGCTCAATCATTTTTGGAACAGAATGACTCGTACACATTTTTCTCTCAACTCGGTGACCTCATCATCACGGGTCCGACGCGAACCAACTTGATGGATCTGTATCTTTGTCTCATCACGCGGCCCACTGCCCATTGATTAGACAATCCGCTCATCGTGGCGATCTCGCCGTCAGTTTTTGTTTCCGTCCACAGGATTATCCACTGTCTATCCACACTTTCCGTGGATATGTGCCGGGCGATAACCCCGCTTGAAATTGACTCTTCCTGGACGTTCGGGTATTCTGAGGGCGCGATGCACCGGATGAACCTTCTCGATCTCACACCGAGTGACCTTGAGGCCCTTGCGATTCGTTTCGGGGAACCGGCCTACCGAGGGCATCAGCTTGCACGCTGGATCTTCGGAAAAGGCATCACGGCGTATGATTCTATGACGAATCTCCCTCGACAGTTTCGCGAGCGACTTGCTGGGGAAGCTCACGTTCAGGCGCCAACGATCGCCGACGTCCTGCCGTCGCGTGATGGGAGTCAAAAGTTTCAGATTCGCTTCGCTGATGGCGCGGAGGTACAGGCCGTCCTCATGCCCGACGATGACCGGCTGACACTCTGCCTCTCTACCCAAGTGGGATGTGGGTTCGGCTGCCGGTTCTGTCTCACGGGGACGATGGGCGTGACGCGAAACCTGAGCGCGGGTGAGATCGTTGGCCAGCTCCTGGCGGTTCGCCACACGCTCAGGGAGGACGAGCGGGTGACTCATCTCGTCTACATGGGAATGGGCGAGCCCTTGGCGAACTATCAGTCCACGGTGAAGTCGCTTCGCATCTTGACTGATCCGGAGGGCTTCGGCTATTCGCCCCGCCGGATCACCGTCTCCACTGTCGGCCTCGTGACAGGGATCGAGAAGCTGGCGAAGGAGAATCTTCGGGTGAATTTCGCCATTTCACTCCATGCCACGAGCAACCAGGCGCGGGGGGAGCTGATGCCGATCAACCGTGGGTGGGGGTTGGAAGACCTCCTGTCAGCCTGCCGACGGTTCCCCCTTCCGGTGCGCCAGAGGATGACGTTCGAGTACGTCCTCCTGGCTGAGGTCAACGATACGCCGGAGGATGCCCGTCGTCTTGTCTCACTCCTCCGGGGGATTCGGGCCAAGATCAACCTGATTCCCTTCAACCCCTGGCCCGGCTCTGGATTCCGTCGCCCGTCGCGCGATCGGATCGAAGCCTTCCAGCGGATCCTTCTCGAGCGTGGGATCACGGCGACGATCCGCTGGTCGAAGGGGGAGGACATCGGGGCCGCGTGCGGGCAGCTCGGTCCCGAGGCCCCCATGGCCCGCACGATCGAGCTTGCCTATGCTCGCTGAGGCGGCTCCTTTTCGAGTCGCCTTCACGACTCTCGGCTGCAAACTCAATCAGTACGAGTCCAACGAGCTTCAATCCCTCCTGGAAGGGGAAGGCTTCCAAGCCGTGCCCTTTGACGAACCGGCGCACCTCTATGTCATCAACACGTGCACGGTCACATCGGGAGCGGACTATTCGGATCGTCAGATGATCCGCCGGGCTATTGCTCAGAACCCGAAGGCGGTGGTGGTCGTCACCGGCTGCTACGCCCAGACGAATCCGGAAGCCGTTGCCGCGATCCCCGGGGTGGATTACATCCTGGGTAACCAGGAGAAGTACGAGTTCGTCGAGTTGGTCACCTCGCTGAGGAAGCAAGCCCGGCCCCTCGTGGCAGTCGGGGAGATCGCGAAGGCCAGGACGATCCCGATCTTGCCGGTCAAGAAGTTTGCCGGGCTCACGCGCGCCTTTATCAAGATTCAGGACGGCTGTCAGCATCGCTGCGCTTTCTGCATCGTCCCCTACGCGAGGGGCGGAAGCCGGAGCCAGCATCCGGAGGTCGTGCTCAACCAGGCGCGTGAAATCGTGGAGGCGGGGTATCGGGAAGTGGTCCTGACCGGGGTGGACATGGGGCATTACGGCTGGGACATGATCCCGCGCACCACCTTGGCCGCGCTCCTCCGGCAGATGATGGACATCCCCGGACTCAGGCGGATCCGTCTCTCTTCGATTCTCCCCAAGTACTTTACCGATGAATTGATCGAGATCATTACCGGGTCGCCGAAGATCTGCCACCATCTCCATATCCCGCTCCAGTCAGGAAGCGATCCGATCCTCCGGGCCATGCGCCGCCCCTACACCGTGGGGATGTACTGCCGCCTCGTGGAGCGCTTGGCCTCTGCCCTGCCTGACCTGGGACTCGGAGCCGACGTGATCGTTGGCTTTCCCGGCGAAAGCGATGGGGACTTCGATGCCACGTACCAGTTGGTGGAAGAGTTACCATTCAGTTACCTTCATGTCTTCCCCTACTCAGCCCGGCGAGGGACCGAGGCCGCGCATCTGCCGAATCCGGTGCCGCCTGGCTTGATCAGGGCGAGGGCAAAGCGCCTGCGCACGCTGACTCAGGCCAAGAACCTCGCCTTCAGGCAGCGATTTGTCGGCAAGAGGGTGGAAGTGCTGGTCCTTGAGTCTCGAGACAAGGCCACCGGACTGCTCAGTGGGTTGACGGACAACTACGTCGAAGTCCTGTTCTCCGGCGGTAACGATCTCATGCGCCGCTATCTCGCGGTGGGCGTGACAGATGCCGCCCCCGACCGAACCATGGGTGAGCTTGTCGATGCAATGTAGTGTCGCTCCGACCCGGGAGCCCCGCTCGCTTCAATGGCATCGCCTAGGTCGCCGTAGCTGGCTCGGGCGTGGCTGCGCGCGACCCCCCATCCCCCGGAGGGGGTATGTCTAGGATCCGACCGGAGGTCAGTGCCTTCGGGCCGGCGCGCTACGCCCCGCCCTGCGCTGCGTACGGCGACACGGCTCGCCATGAGGCGCTCGCTGGGGCTTCCCGGGCCGGGCGCCTACACGAGAGGACATGGAACACTTGAGCGATATTACGATTGGCGTTATCGGCGGGAGTGGGCTCTACGAATTGGACGGCCTCACCGACACGCGGTGGGAGACCGTCTCCACCCCGTTCGGCGATCCCTCCGACGCCTACCTCATTGGTCGTCTGGCAGGACGCGTCGTGGCCTTCCTCCCGCGCCACGGCCGTGGCCATCGGATGCTCCCCTCAGAGCTTCCGTACCGCGCCAACATGTATGGCTTCAAGCTCTTGGGATGCGAATGGGTCATCTCAGTCAGCGCGGTGGGGAGCATGCGCGAGACCATCCACCCCCTCGACCTGGTCATCCCCCACCAGTTCTTCGACTGGACCCGCCGCAGGGCCTCGACATTTTTCGGGGACGGAGTCGTTGTCCACATCGGCATGGCCGATCCCGTCTGCCCCCATCTCACTGACCTCTTGGAAGACGCGGCCAAGACTACGGGGGCCACGGTTCACCGGGGGGGGACGTACCTTTGTATCGAGGGGCCGCAGTTCTCCACCCGGGCGGAGTCTGAGATCTATCGGCAGTGGGGAGTGGACGTCATCGGGATGACGAACATGCCGGAGGCCAAACTCGCCCGTGAGGCCGAACTGTGTTACGCGACCCTCGCCCTGGTGACCGACTACGACGTCTGGCACGAGGAGGAGGCGGCCGTCACGATGGAAGCCGTCATCGAGAACCTCACCCGGAATGTCACGACCGCCAAAGAAGTCCTCCGCCGCCTGATCCCTCGAATTGGGCCACCGCGAAACTGCCCCTGTCCGACCCTCCTAAAGCACGCGATCCTGACTCCTTCCCTATCCATTCCTCCGGCCCAGCGAGAGAAGTTGAAACCCTTGATTGGCAGGTACTTAGAGTAAGAGAGTTCATGTCAGATCTCCTGGTAGTCGGCTCGGTCGCGCTCGATAGCGTCAAGACCCCATTCGGGGCGGTACAGGAAATTCTCGGCGGCTCGGCCACGTACTTTTCTTATGCCGCGAGCTTTTTTTCTCCGGTGCAGCTTGTCGCGGTCGTAGGAGAGGACTTTCCCCAGGCGCACCTGGATCTCCTGAAACGACGCGACGTAGATCTGACCGGTCTCCAGGTGGCCAAGGGGCGAACCTTCCGCTGGGCAGGGGAGTACGGCTATGACCTCAATGAGGCCAAGACCCTCGACACCCAGCTCAACGTGTTCGCTGACTTCCGCCCCGACCTGCCGGAGAGCTACCGCCAGCCCTCCTTCCTCTTCCTCGCCAACATTGATCCCGACCTCCAGTGGGAGATTCTCCACCAGGTGGAGCGACCCCGCCTCGTGGCGATGGACACCATGAACTTCTGGATCAATGGAAAGCGGCAGGCCTTGGAGAGGATCTTGAGCGAGGCGGACGCCCTCATCATTAATGATGGCGAAGCCCGCCAGCTCACCCAGGAGCCGAACCTCGTCAAGGCCGCGGAGGCGGTGCTCGCCTTCGGTCCTCAACTGGTCGTGATCAAGCGGGGAGAGTACGGCGCGGTCCTCTTCGCCCACGGGAACTTCTTCTTCGCCCCCGCGTTCCCCCTCGCGGCCGTCCTGGATCCAACCGGAGCCGGGGACAGCTTTGCCGGGGGATTCATGGGAGCCCTGGCGCGGGATGGTGGGATGGATGAGGCAGGCCTCCGCCGGGCCGTGGTCTATGGCTCGGTCATGGCGTCCTTTGCTGTGGAGGATTTCTCGCTCAGGCGTTTCACGCGCCTCCGGCCCGAGGAGATCGAAGAGCGCTTCCGGGCATTCCAGGAAATGGTCACCTTCCAGTGAGGGGCCAGTGAGTCACGAGAAATACGAGCGCCTGTTGGAGGTTCTTCGCGAGTTGGGGTCCGTGGTCGTCGCGTTCTCCGGGGGGGTGGACTCCACCTTGCTTGCCAAGGCGGCCAAGGATGCCCTGGGGGGCCGCGCCATCCTGGTCACGGCCGACTCTGAAAGCTATCCCTCTGAAGAGCTTGACGAGGCGCGGCGCCTGGCCGCCTTTCTTGGGATGCGCCATCGGGTGATCAAGACTCTTGAGATGCAGAATCCTGAATACACCAGCAATCCTCCGAACCGCTGCTACTTCTGTAAGGACGAACTCTTCAC
Source organism: Candidatus Rokuibacteriota bacterium (assembly GCA_016177865.1). Lineage (GTDB taxonomy): Bacteria > Methylomirabilota > Methylomirabilia > Rokubacteriales > JACOUJ01 > JACOUJ01. The sequence continues at coordinate 3,717 of JACOUJ010000129.1, read as the reverse complement.
CAGGCTTGAGCCCATCGCGCGTGAAGAGGGCATGGGACACCTGGTCTACGGCGCCAACATGGATGATCTCGGGGACCACCGTCCCGGGATGAAGGCCGCCCGCGAAAAGCAGGTCAGGGCGCCACTGATTGACGCCGAGCTCTACAAGGCTGAGATTCGGGAGCTGTCCCGCCAGCTTGGGCTGCCGACCTGGGACAAGCCCTCCTTTGCCTGCCTTTCTTCACGCTTTCCCTATGGCGATGCCATCACCGCGGACAGACTTCGCCAGGTGGAGCAGGCCGAGAGGGTCGTGCGCTCCCTCGGTTTCCGCCAGTTCCGGGTGCGCCACCACGACAAGCTCGCCCGGCTCGAGATCGCCCGCGAGGAGATGTCCCGCCTCTGGGAGGACGGCCGCGCCGAAGCCATCGCCGCCGGCCTCAAGGAGCTGGGCTATCTTTATGTGACCCTCGACCTCCAGGGCTTCCGCAGCGGGAGTATGAACGAGGGGCTGAAGCTTCAAGATCTGAGGAAGGGAGTGCCTTCTGGTACATTGAAGCTCAGCGATGGACATTGACGAGCTTCTGAACGAAAAGCGGGAGGAGATCCTCCGCATTGCCGCCAAACATGGCGCGCGCAACGTCCGGGTCTTCGGCTCCGTGGCACGTGGCGAGGCTGACGAACGGAGCGATGTGGACTTTCTCGTGGAAATGGAGCCCGGCCGCAGCTTGCTTGACATGGGGGGGCTGTTGATGGACCTGCGGGACCTACTGGGCCGAGAAGTGGATGTGGTCACTGAGCGTGGTCTTAAGCCACGCATTCGGGCCCGGGTGCTCAAAGGGGCAATCCCTTTGTGAGAGACCCAGAGGAACGGCTACGCGATGGTAAGCAACGTTGACCCCTCGATCGTCCACAAATTGAAGCTCCGTGCCCGACGGCACCATCGTTCTTTTCAGGCAGAACTGAGAGCGATCCTGGAGCAGGCAGTCGCCCTGAGCGTGGCGGGCGCTCGCGCCAAAGTCGAAGAGGTCAGGGCGATGTTTGCGGGCCGAAGATTCAGTGACAGCGCCGCGCTCATTCGCCGAGACCGAGCCCGGTGAGCCGCTTTGTCATTGACGCGAGTGTAGCCATCAAGTGGTACCCGCGTCGGGTCGAAGAGCAGCGAGCGCTTTCGCCTCTAAGAGACCCGACTTGGCCGCGTTGCGCCACGCCGCATGCGTCGACGCGACGAGTAAAGTGGCTGGGTTCGTGATAGGCGGCGGATCGTGAGGCTTCGACCGAGCGAATATGAGGGATTGTGGACAGCGGCTTCCGAGCCAGTGTTTGTCGCTCTCGCCGATCCCGACATCCCGATTTGGCGTTATATGGACTTCACGAAGTTCGTCGCCATGCTGGAAGAGAAGGCTCTATTCTTCGCTAGAGCAGACAAACTTGGAGACCCATTCGAGGGATCGTACGCCCGCAAGAATGAAGAACTCCGACCAGTTGTTTATGCGGGTCTCCAATATGATCCCAGCGCCTGGGCGACATTCTACCGTTGGGTTTGCCAGTGGACGATGATCAGTTGTTGGCACATGAATGAACACGAATCTGCTGCCATGTGGAAGCTTTACGCAAAGACTAACGAGGCCATCGCCATTCGATCGACATATGCCCTTCTTCGTAAGGGTCTCGATGACTCGGTTCACATTGCCGTCGTGAAATACATCGATTACGGAACGAAATGGCTGCCCGAGGGCAACGCCTACTATCCCTTTGTTCACAAGAGAGTGTCGTTTGCGCACGAACGTGAACTGCGGGCGATCACTGGAACGTTGCCAACCAACGGGGGCACTCTCGACTATGAAGCGATACCGCCCGAGCACGGTGTGTGGATCCCCATTGATCTACGGCGTTAGTTGAGCGCGTGTATGTTGCACCGACATCACCACCCTGGTTTAGAAAGCTTGTAGAAGATGTCGTGAGGAGATACGGACTGGATAAGTGCGTTCTTCAATCCTCGTTGGACGAAGGGCCTTTCTTTTGAGGCTAAGAAGCCGTAACGCAAGGACAAGAACTGGCCGGCGGTCAGGCCGATCAGTACTTGACGAATCGAGGACCGTGGGCTTTGGGGTAGGGGAGCTCGAGCGGGCCGCGGAGCTTTGATGAGGTGGACGTTGGTGCCGGGGTGGAACGAATGCGAGCGATCTTTGCCGGCCGCAAGTTCAGTGACGGCGCTGGACTTATCTGCCGAGACCCGGCCCGGTGAGGGGAGGAGGAGATGAGAAGGGGAGGCTTAGCTTGCCTGTGCCTGGGAATCCTTGCTCTGCTGAGTGCGTTTGCGTTCAGGGCTGAGGCACAGGAGCGGAAGATCACGCTGGGGGTCACAAGCCGAACCGGCGTCACGTCGCTGCCCTTCGTGATTGCCGAGGAGAGGGGACTCTTCAAGGCGGAGGGGCTGAACGTCGTCGTGGTGCAGATGCAAAATCAGGTTGTTGTCCAGGGAGTCCTGAGTAAGCAGGTGGATTATGGGGGGACGTTTTCCAATTTTATCGGCGCCGTCCTTGCGGGTCTGCCACTCCGCGTGGTCATGGCGGTCATGGAAGGTTCAGATCATGTGCTTGTCACGGCCTCGACTGTCAAGAGCGTCCAGGACCTCAAGGGAAAGATCGTGGGGATCAGTAGCTTCGGCGGCACGCCTCACAGCGAGGCCATTCTGGTGCTGAGAAAACATGGCCTGGAACCCGAGAAGGACGTCACGTTTCTCCAGATCGGCGGTAGCTCGAGTCGGTATACCGCGCTGGAGGCCGGCACGATCCATGCGGCCATGCTGGAGCCGCCGTTCAACAAGATGGGGCGGAAGCGGGGGTTCAATGAGCTGGTGGCGTTCGACGATGTTCTGAAGATTCCCCTAGCCGGCCTTGGGGTTCATGTGGACACGATCCGGGACCGGCCGGGAGAGATCGTCAAGATGATCAAGGCGGTCCTCAAGAGCCTGGATTTTATTCGGAGCCAAAAGACCGAAATCCTCGCGGTGATGGAGAAGAGTTGGGGTGTCAAGGACCCCGATGTCCGGGAGGGGCTCTACGCGGACATTGTGGAGTTCTACACTCGCACGGGGATCGCGTCAGACGACAAGATGAATAACGCCGTCCGACTGGTTCAAGAGGGCCGAAAAACCGGGGCGAACGTTCCCCTGTCTCAGATCGCGGACTGGAGCTTTGCCAAGAAGGCGAACGAGGAGATGAAAGGACGGTGAAGCGGGCGCTAGTTCTGCCAGCCTTTTTCTGACAGGACGAAAAGGTTGCCCTCGGGGTCACTGACCCGGACCTCGGCTTGTGCGCCACCGGGCGCCGATAATCCAATTCCCAGTTCTCTGAAGCGCGCTGTGGTTGAGGCCCAGTCCGGAACGTGGATGCCGAAGTATTGGATCCCTGATTTGCCGATCGTCTGTTCGGGGACGAGGGCCAGGCTCACGTCCCCATCGCTGAGGACTATGGTTCCATCCGCGCCTCTCCTGACCTCTCGAAGATCGAGCACGGATTTGTAGAAGTCCGCCGCGAGATCCGGGGCAGCCGACTGAACGACCACGTAGCGAATCCCCGGGAGCCTGCGTTCCTCCCGCCCGAGAAACCCTTTGGACGCGAGATCAAAGTTGTTTCCCCACGGATCGATGATCCGCATCTCCGCCGGGCGGCCGTTCTGTGGGCTTCGGCCCCGTTTGATCGAGGCGTCGAGCCGGCTGAGCACGCTCTCCAAATT
>JACOUJ010000128.1 GCA_016177865.1 Candidatus Rokuibacteriota bacterium | reverse complement strand
TGAGCCCATTGCAGCTCCTGCTTTGTTCTCGGCACTGCTCCCCGGCTCAAGCCGCGACCCGATATTTCGCGCCCGTACCTGACCCATGCCGAGCCTAACGCTCCTCGGCCAGTCTGTCCTCTCGGGACTCTTCCTCGGTGGTCTCTACGGCCTGCTGGGCCTCGGCTTGAGCCTCACCTGGGGGATGCTCCGGCTGATCAACCTCACCTACTTCGCGCTCGCCTTCCTCGGGGCCTACCTGACCTATCAGCTCGCGACGGTCTTCCGCGTGGATCCGCTCCTCACTCTCCTCCTGATCATCCCGGGCTTCTTCCTGCTAGGCGTCCTCCTCCAGGAGGCCTTCGTGCGCACCGGGGTCAACGAGTTCATCTCGCTCATCGTCACCTTCGGCCTGACCCTCATCATCGAGGCGGTCATCCAGTGGATCTGGACCGCCGATTTCCGCCGGCTCGAGTCCAGCTACGGAGCGATCTCGTTCACGATCGGGAAGCTCTTCGTCCCGCTCCCCGAGCTCTTGGCGTTCCTGATCGCCGCAGCGGTCTCGTTCCTCACGTGGGCCTGGCTCAAGTGGACCTACGTCGGCAAGGCGATGCGCGCCACGGCGGAGGACCCGCAGATCGCCGCGGCCTTCGGGGTGAATCACCGGCGGTTGGCCCTCCTGATCTCGGGGCTGGGCGCCGCCTATGCGGGAATCGCGGGCGCCTTCATCGCCCTCATCTACACGCTCGCGCCCTCTCAGGTTTACGCCTGGATCGGCGTCGTCTTCGCGGCCGTGATCATCGGCCGGCTCGGAAACCCTCTCGGACTCCTGGCCGCGGGCATCCTGATCGGGGTGAGCGAAGCCGTGACGATGGCCGTCACGGCCCCGGGCTGGGCGCCGCTCGTCTCCTTCACTTTGCTGATCCTGGTGCTGCTCCTCAGACCAGAACGCATATGAGCATGCGGAGGGTCCCTGCTCCGGTCCTCTTCCTCCTCGTCGGTGCCGGCTTGGCCGTCGTGCCAAGCTTCGGGCTTCCCGCGTTCTTCGAATCCTTCCTCTACATCTGCTTTCTCTGGGCGGCCCTGGCCACGAGCTGGACGATCTTGAGCGGCTACACCGGCTACTTCAGCTTCGGCCATGGGGCCTTCTTCGGCGCCGGGATCTACACCACGGCCACGCTGGCCGTGAGCTTCGGCTGGCCGTTTCTCTGGACGCTCCCGGTCGCCGGCCTCCTCGCGGCGCTCTTCGGCGTGGGGATCGGGGCCGTGGCCTTCCGGGTCCGCCGGCTGCGTGGGGAGCTATTCGCCCTGCTCACCATGGCGGTCACGTTCGTGTTGTCGACGATCGTCCTCAACACCAAGATCGACGGCGGGCCGGGGGTGTTCCTGAGCGCGATCCCGCTCCCGAAGACCTTCGGCTCCCCCGTGGGGACGATCTATCTCCTCGGCCTCGCCATCGCGCTGGTGACGGTGTGGTCGGCCTACGCGATCTATCATTCACGGTGGGGCATGGGGCTGTTCGCGATTCGCGGCGACGAGGACGTCGCCGAGGTGTTGGGAGTACCGACCTACCGCTACAAGCTCGTGGCCTTCGGGCTTTCCTGCCTCTTCGCCGGACTGGCCGGCGGATTGCACGCGATGTTCCTCACCTACGTGACGGTCGCGGAATCGTTCTCGCTCCTCGTGGCGATGGACGCAATCCTGATGAGCATGTTCGGCGGCATGACCCACTGGTTCGGGCCGTCCGTCGGCGCCGGGCTCATGACAACAATCCTCTACACCCTGACCGGCGGGGGGAGCGCGATCTTGAACCGGATCCTGATCGGGGCGATCCTCATCGTGGTCATCATCTTCCTTCCCGAGGGCGTCTTCGGCCGATTCGTCCATCGGCTCGCTAGACGGCGCGCGCGCCGGGCGTCGGCCCAGCCGTCCCCCCGGGCCCTGAGCCAGGACGCTCCCGCGCGGCCCGCGAACCCGGGAACGTCTCTCCTCGTCTGCGCGGACGTGAGAAAGGCCTTCCGCGGTCTCCAGGCCCTTGCGCGCGTGAGCCTCGAGGTCCGCGAGGGTGAGATCCTCGGCCTCGTCGGTCCGAACGGCTCGGGCAAATCCACGCTCATCAACGTGGTCAGCGGCTACTACCGACTCGATGGGGGCCGCCTCTCGTTCGCTGGCCAGAACCTTGCCGCCCTCGAGGCCCACAGGATCGCTCGCCTGGGCGTCTCCCGCACCTACCAGATCCCCCGCCCCGTCAAGTGGCTCTCCGTCCTGGACAACGTCGCCCTCGCCGCCATGTTCGGCCCGCACACCTACGATCGCCCGACCGCCGGAGCCCACGCCTGGCGCTGGCTCGCCTTCGCCGGCCTCGCCGACAAGGCCGCGGCCCTTCCCGGCTCCCTGAACCTCCACCAGCGGAAGCTCCTCGAGCTGGCCCGCGCCCTGGCCTCCGAGCCCCGCCTCCTCCTCCTGGACGAGGTCCTCTCGGGGCTGACCCCCACCGAGATGGCCGGCGCCCTCCAGCTCATCCGACAGATCCGCGATCGTGGCACCACCGTGGTCTTCGTCGAGCACGTCATGCGGGCCATCCTCGATCTCACCGACCGTGTCGTCGTCCTGAACTACGGTCAGGTGATCGCGGACGGCGCGCCCCGTGATGTGATGCGCCAGCCCGACGTCGTCAAGGCCTACTTGGGGAAGGCCTATGCTTGAGGTCGCCGATCTCGACGTGGCCTACGGCGACGCGCCCGCGCTCTGGAATGTCTCGTTGACGGTCCGGGACCGGGAGCTGGTGGCCATCGTCGGCCCGAACGGGGCCGGCAAGACCACGCTCATCAACGCGATCGCGGGACTTCTCCCTGCCCGCCGGGGAGACATCCGCTTCGGCGGCCACAATCTCTCGCGCTGCGCCGCGCACCAGGTCTGTGGCCACGGGATTGCGATCGTCCCGGAGGGCCGACGCCTCTTCATTGCGATGACCGTGGAGGAGAACCTCGAGATCGGCTGCTATGTCCCCACCGCGCGGACCGCCAGGCAGAAGAGCCTCGACCGCGTCTACTCGATCTTTCCCATCCTTCGGGAGCGGCGCCGGCAGGCCGCGGGCGCGCTGTCTGGCGGGATGCAGCAGATGCTGGCAATCGGGCGCGCCCTCATGGCCTGCCCCCGGCTGCTCCTCCTCGACGAGCCCTCACTCGGACTCGCACCCGGGCTCGTCGACCATCTCTTCGAGGTGGTGACCGAGATCCACCGGGACGGCGTGGCAGTTCTCCTCGTGGAGCAGAACGTCGCCAAGGCTTTGGAGATTGCCGGCCGCGCCTATGTCCTCGAGCAGGGGCGGATCGTGTCGGAAGGACCCCCGGCGGACCTTCTCCGACAACCGCATATTCAAGAGGCGTATCTTGGCCACAGGGGCCAAGTTGTCTAACATGGAAGGAGGGTATCACACGTGAGAATTCTTCGCTTCAAGGACAACCGGGTCGGCATCCTGAAGGACGGCAACATGGTCGTCGATGTCAGCGACACCATCCCTCATCGAACCATCAAGAGCCCTCAGCAGGTGATGGAGGAAGTCATTGAGCACTGGAGCGATTACCGAAAGCAATTTCAGAAGATCGCCGCCAAGAAGAAGGGCGTGTCACTCTCTCGCGTGAAGCTGCTCCCGCCGATTCCGCGTCCCAGCAAGGTCCTCGCGGCCTTTGTCAACTACATGGATCGGCCGGACCGGACCTCTGACACTCTACCGCCCGAGTTCTTCTATAAGGCCCCGGAGGTCGTCGGTCAGGGCGGCACGGTCCTCCTCCTGGACATTCCGCCCGTCATTTGCTACCACGCGGAGGCCGAGCTGGCGTTCATCATGGGCAAGCGAGCCAAGAACGTCAAAGAGTCTGATGCCATGAAGTACGTCTTCGGCTATGCGCCGTTCTTTGACATCTCTGCGCGAGGCTTGACCCGACGCACCCACTTCCTGCACAAGGGGCAGGACACCTACGCCTGCCTGGGGCCCTGGATCACCACCAGGGACGAGGTGCCGGATCCCCACAACCTCGTCGTAAAGTCCTGGGTGAACGGCAAGCCCCGGCAGGACTACAACACGACGTACATGGCCCAGAAGATTCCGGCTCAGATCGCGTGGCTCTCGAAATACCTCCAGCTCCAGCCCGGTGACGTGATTGCCACCGGGACGTACCACGAGGGGCTCGGTCCAGTGAACCCCGGCGAGACGCTGGAGATCGAGATCGAGCGATTGGGGCGGGCGAAGTTCCAGTTCAAGGGGAATAGCCCGCGCAAAGATACAGAGTGGATTCCCGGCGTCACCCCGAGCTCGCCGCCGAGCGGCCCGGTTGGAATCACGAAGGTGTAGCCTGCAAGGAGGGAGAACATGGGTGCCAAAACGCTTGCTTTCGTCACTTTCGTCTCGATACTCTTCCCCATCTTCTGCGCCACGACCCCAAGCGAGGCGCAACAATACGGGTCAGGCACGGTGCGCGTCAATTGGTTCGTCATCGATGTGCCCGTCCTCGTCGCCCGGGCGCGGGGGCTCTTCGCCGCCGAGGGGATTGACACGACGATCACCGTCACGCGCAGCTCGACAGACCAGATGCGGGGGATCGGCGCCGGCACCTTCGACGTCGGCCAGACCTCGTTCGATAACGTCCTCTACTGGTCCGGCCGCGAGGGGGCGGAGATGATCGCGGTCTCCCGCACCCTCGAGACGGCGCTCCTCCCGGTCATTGTTCGTCCGGAGATCAAGAGTTGGAGCGATCTCAAGGGCAAGAAGTTGGCCGTCGATGCTGTGGACACCGCCTTCGCCCTGACCTTGCGGCGCATCCTCCTGGCCCGCGGCCTGGATCTCAAGCGCGGCGACTACGAGCTGGTGCCGGCGGGAGGCCCTGCCCAACGGCTCGAGTCGATGAAAAAGGGCGAGACCTTCGCCGGGATTCTCAACCCGCCGGTTGATGCCCAGGGGATCCAGGCGGGGCTGGTCCGCCTGCTCGACGAAAATATTCCGGGCTTTGTCTGGGCGGTCAACCGCGCCTGGGCGCAAAGCCACCGGAAGGAGCTGGTGGGTTTTCTTCGCGCCTGGCTGGCCGGTCTTCGGTGGGCCAAGGACCCCGCCAATCGCGAGGCCGCCCTCAAGCTGATCGCCACCGTGGGGAACGTGCCCCCATCCGTCGCGGCCAGGTTCCTCGCGGAACTCCCGGCGGACGGGGCGCTGAATCTGGCAGACCTCCAGAGTGTGCTCGACATCCGGCAGCAGTTCGGGACTCCCCCGCCCCGCGGCACATCCCTGGACAGG
>JACOUJ010000127.1 GCA_016177865.1 Candidatus Rokuibacteriota bacterium | reverse complement strand
TTGGCCGGCACACCAGAGCCGCGTCCCCGCCAGCGTGGGCGGCGTTCCATCCGTGTACGTGGTCGGATTCGTCCAGTCGAAGGTCACCCCGACGAGGAACGAGCCCACGTACCCGGTCGGTCGCGTCTTCAGCTCGATCTGCCGGGTCCGGCTGAGCCAGCCGATCTTGAGCGCGCCGGCGATGTAGAGCCCGAAGACGACGATGAGGCTGCCACCCACGATGCGGATCCACTCCCGGTAGTCCAGCAGGAGCTGCGCCGCCGCGCTGAACGAGGCGCCGAGGAGAACGAAGATCGCGGAGAAGCCGACGACGAACGCCAGGGAATGGGCGATGATCTGGCGCCGTTCCCTCCCGGTCACCTCGGCCGTGAGACGATCGACCGACATGCCGGTGATGAGCGAGAGGTAGGAGGGGAAGACCGGGAGCACGCACGGCGCAAGAAAGGAAAAGAGCCCGGCGGAGAACGCGACCAGGACACCTAGCGACTCCCCCATACCCATCTGGATCCTCCTATTTCTAATTTCTAAGCCGACAACGCTTCGGGGAACTCCACCGCTTCAGGACTGTCCCACTCCCTCGGTCCGTGAGCCCCTGACACGCCTGGCCCCCCGCATCACTCCCCTCGGACACACTCACCCCACAGCGCTCCCCGTGCCCGAGATGCCGCCAGCACCCGAGCCCTTAATATCCCGACCCCTTCTTTTCCTCGAGGCGCTCGATGGCCACGAGCTTCTTCTTGGCCGCGTCGATCTTGAACTTGATCCGGTCGCCCGGCTTCAGGTCCTTCATGAGCTCCGGGTCCACCGGGAACCACATCGTCATGGCCTCCATGAACCCTTTGATCTCCTCGTGCTTGACGACGATCTGGGATCGCTCGGGGAGGAGGGCCTGGACCTCGCCGACCCCCTCGAAGATCCCCTCGGTGGGCATCTCCATCTTCATCTCGTGCTTCTCTTGCTGCTTCTCCTGCTTCATCTCGTGTTGCATCTGGGCTATCCGCACCGGAGTGTGTGCGTCCCACGCAAAACTCACGCTATCTCCATGCAGCCCGACGCCCATGACGAGCGACACGATCGCCATCATCTCGACTGACCAGAGCCTCGTGTTCGGCCTTCGATGTCTCATCTTTTCCCTCTTCGATCTTTGCCTAACCCCGGCCTCTCCAGGTACGGTTGGCCATCAAGGCGGATTTCCGAGGTGGACCTCGTCCTCCCGAGAACGGCTGGCCACCGATTGCCAGGCATCCTGCGTCCGCCTATTTCTGCGCCAATAACGATTCGAGGAACTCCACCGCGTCAGGGCTGTCCCACTCCCTCGGTCCATGGGCCGTGGCGACAAGCTGTCCCTTCCGGTCGATGATGAAGGTCGACGGGAGGGACCGGACTCGATATTTACCGGCGACCGTCATCTTCGGATCGAGGCCAATCGGATAGGTCAGCCGCCATTCCGTGACAATCGGCTTGACCACCCGCTCCCCGTCCGTGTCGATGGCCAAGGCGATCACCGTCAGTCCTTTCCCCTGCAGCCGCTGGTAGAGCCGTTCCATGCTGGGCATCTCTTCCCGACAGGGGGGGCACCACGTGGCCCAGAAGTTCAGGAAGATCACACGCCCAGCGTGGTCTTTCATGCGCACGGTGGAACCATCCAGACCAGGAGCCGTAAAGTCGGGGGCCTGAGAGGGCTTCTGCGGCCTGACGAGCGAGAGGCTTTTGTGCCAGTGCTCCAGCGCTGGGGCAGAGATTCCAAGCGTCAGGCCGAAGACCAGAACTACGCCGAGCGCGGTATGTCGATATCCTCTCGTTCCCATGGTCTTATGAACTCCTCGCCAAGGTAGCGGCGGGCGAGCCGTTGTTGTGCTCTGCACACTCCAGCACCTTCGTACCATTGAAGGACAATTAAAAGGGGGAGGGGTACTCACGACTCGTTGACTCCTACTGCACGACGAGGTTCACGACGTTCCAGGCCCCATCTTTTCGGGCGAGCACGTCCACTTTGACCTTCTCGCCCTCCCTGAGCTGGGTGATCACCAGGGCCCCCAGGGTGTAGCGGTCCCCATCTTTGATCTTCTTATACAGTCTGCTCGCGAAATCGATCTGCACGGTCGCTTCCACCCCATCGCCTTTTGTCAGAACCGCGGACCCCCTGCAGCTGCCGGGAGCAATCCCGCACTCCTCCACCTTGATCGATTTGATGGTCCCGACAAAGGTGTCGGCGAGTGCCTCACCGCTGGCCAGAGCGAGCAACGTCAGGCCAGCAAGGATTCCCATCACGCCCTTGAGAAGTCTCATCGCCTTCCTCCTTCCCCATGTGGTTTGGCGGCCCTGTGAGTACCCCTCCCCCTCCTTCGAAGGCCGGAACCCCCGGCCTATGACGAGCGCTTGAGGATCTTCGAGATGTCTTCCCCCTTGTAAGGAGTGAGCCCGTAGGATGGCGGCAAGCCTCTCCCTCGCGTCTCGAGGATGAGATGTTCCGAGAGCAACCACGCCACGCACGTGCTCGACCTCCCATTCAAGTGGTTCAACCTAACTCCAAAACCCGCAAGCAGCGTGCCAGGGCGAGACGGATGAGAGGGACAGCGTGTAAGCTCTCGAATTTGAAGGAAAGATCGGGTCGCAACTGCCATCAGGGTCGGCGCGGAAAAGAGCCAATGTGAAGTCGTTCGGCTACCGCAGGTAGCACGGACGCAACAAGCCTCGCCCGGGGCCCGGGAGGGATCGAGCACCGCCTTGACAGCCGCGGAGCCGGGGCATAGAGTTCACCTGTCACCGCCCAGATTGCATGGGGATCATCACTACGTGGGTGGTGTTGGGAGTGCGGCCTCACCGAGAGGGTTGCAGGAGGGGAGACCGCAGAGAGAAACCAGGCGGCGCGATGGGTTTGACCGGTATTCAGTCGGAATGAGGAGACCAGAAGTCATGCTGAGGAGGGTTTCGCTCATCATCACCTTCCTCCTTGGAATCTGCGTGGCGGTTCCAGCGGGCGCGCAGCAGCCCGCGAAAATCCCCCGGATCGGGTTTCTCTGCGCGATGGCCGGGCCCTCGTCTCACACCGAGATGTTCCAACAAGGACTGCGCGAGCTGGGCTACGTGGAGGGAAAGACCATCGCGGTGGAGTACC
>JACOUJ010000126.1 GCA_016177865.1 Candidatus Rokuibacteriota bacterium | reverse complement strand
GGGATCTCGGTCCCTTTGATGACGGGTTGCTCGGCCAGCATTCCAAGGTCATCCCGGTAGAGGGTAATGTCCAGCACCCCAACCGGGACCACAGTTCCCTCAATGCCTCGAATGTTCTCCGCGATCCGATGCGCCAGGATCACGCCGCGCGTACGAATCCCCACGAGAGCGAGGTCTTCTCCGCCCTGATTCCGCTCCAGGATCTCGTGAGCGATGCGGGTTAGGGACCGGTCCACCGTCGGGCCGTCCATGACCTCCGCTTTTTCCTTCAAAGTCACGCCGGCCTCCGAATAAAAAAAAGCCCCTCCCCGTTTCCGGGAAGAGACCATTGACTTCTCGCCTGGTTCATTCTATCTCCTTGTGGACCTCGCCGGGTCCAATTAAAGGAGGAAACTCTTCTCTTACTCTACCAGGAACCCGCTGCTTGTCAAGCCCCTGGCGCGGCGAGTCGCTCAGGCATCACTCCGCGCGAGGGAGGCCAATCTGGTAGGCCTTGAGCTTCCGGTACAGGTGGCTGCGCTCGATGCCGAGGCGGTCAGCCGTCTTGGATACGTTCCACTCATTGGCGCGAAGCTCGCCCAGGATAAAGGCCCGCTCGAAGGCCTCGCGCGCCTCCCGGAGACCGGGGTCCCGCCCCGCGTCCTCGACCGGGGCCGCGGGAGCCAGCGGGGGAGGAAGATCGGCAGGCGTGACGCTGTCGGTCGGGCCCATGATAACGAGACGCTCGACCAGGTTCTTGAGCTCGCGGACGTTTCCAGGCCAATCGTACGCGATGAATAACGTGATCGCTTCCTTCGTGATCTCCTTGGGTCGCTTCCCGTACTCGGCGCAGAAGTTTTTGAGGAAGTAGCTCACCAGGAGGGGGATGTCCTCCTTGCGCTTCCGCAGCGGCGGGACTTCGATCGGGATGACGTTCAGGCGATAGAAGAGATCTTCGCGAAAGCGCCCCTGAGCGATGAGCTCCGCCAGGTTTTTGTTGGAGGCGGCGATGACGCGGACATCCACTCGGATTGGCTCCTTGCCACCGATCCGCTCGACCGTCTGTTCCTCCAGCACCCTGAGCACCTTGGCCTGAGTCCGAAGGGACATGTCACCGACCTCGTCAAGGAAGATGGTCCCCCCATGCGCCAGTTCGAACTTCCCGCGTCGCCTGACGATGGCGCCGGTGAACGCCCCCTTCTCGTGGCCGAAGAGCTCCGATTCGATCAGCTCCTCCGGGATGGCAGCGCAGTTGACTTCGATGAAGGGTTCTTCGCAGCGAACGGAGAGATTGTGAATTGCCCGTGCCACCAGTTCCTTCCCGACTCCGTTTTCTCCGTAGATGAGGACCCGGCCGTTTGTTGGAGCTGCAAGAGCGATCTGACGACGAAGTTCGCGCACCGGTGGACTGTCTCCGATGATCTGATGCGCCTCTTCGATCTGCTCTCGCAGGCGCTGATTCTCGCGCTCGAGATCGGTGTGCTCGAGGGCCCGCTCGACCACCAAGAGGGTTTTCTCTAACGAGAGAGGCTTCTCGACGAAGTCGTAGGCCCCGAGCTTCGTGGCCCGGACAGCGGTCTCGATCGTCCCATGCCCCGAGATCATGACGACCGCGAGATGAGGCCATTGCGTCTTGATCTCCTCCAACGCGGCAAGGCCATCCTTGTCGGGCATCCAGATGTCCAGAATCACGAGATCTGGAATCGCTTCCTGGAGACTCGACAGGGCCTCAGCCGCCGAGCCCACCGCGACGACCTGGTAGCCCTCGTCTTGAAGGATCCCGGAAAGCGAAGTCCGGATCGAGCGCTCATCATCTACGACAAGGATCTGCTCACCGGCCATTGGCTACTGCCGTGCCTCCGGGGAGACGAGGGTTTCCGCCGGTAGCTCGAGAACGAAGCGGCTCCCGCGGGGTTGATTCTCCTCCACCCAGATCTGCCCGCCGTGGTCCGCCATGATCTGCTGAACGATGGAGAGCCCGAGCCCCATCCCCGTCGCCTTGGTGGAGAAGTACGGGAGAAAGAGCTTCTCCCGATCTTGCGGGGGGATCCCGATGCCGGTATCGACCACCGCAATTCTGGCCCGTCGTTTGCGGGAATCCCAGGCCGTCTGAATCAGGATCTCTCCGGCCCCGTTGCCATTGACCGCATCAATGGCGTTATCCACGAGATTGACGAGGGCCCGCTTGAGCTGGTCCGGGTCCACGACAATGGGGGGGAGGTCCGGGGCCAGATCGGTCCGAAGCTTGACCTCAGGGTGAGACTCGGCATACAGGGCGAGCAAGCTCTCCACCACCTTATCCACCTCGGTCGGGCGAGGAGAGAGGGTCGGCATGCGGGCGAAGCGTGAGAACTCGTCGACGAGCCTTCTCAACCCTTCCACCTCCTCGATGATCGTTCCCGTGCACTCTTCGAGGAGCTTCCGCTCTCCTGGCGGCCCCTCGGCGAGGCGGCGCCGAAGGCGCTGGGCGGAGAGCTGGATTGGGGTCAGGGGATTCTTGATCTCGTGGGCGATCCGCTGGGCGACCTCCCGCCACGCCGCGAGACGCTGGGCCTTCAAGAGCTCGGTGAGGTCGTCAAACACCAGGACTTGGCCAAGATACCGGTTGTCTTGACCGCGAAGCACCGTCAGGTTGGCCAGCAGGGTCAGCCGTCCCCCCGCCTTTCGAATCTCAAGCTCGCGCTCCAGCCCGCCCGCCCGCAACTCGGCGACGCGGTGGATGAGGGCGCTCATCTCCGGAAACTCGCCGAGGGCCTCGCCGTAGGGCCGTCCCAGGAGGGCCTCGGGCTCGACGCCAAGAATCCGAGCCGCCGCGCGATTCACGGTGGTCAGCCGCCCCGCCTCATCCACCGAGACCACCCCGGTGGCGACAGCCTCGAGGACCGTCTCGGTGTACCGACGCCGCTGTTCCAGTTCCCAGTTCTTCTTCTGAAGGTCCAGGTTGGCCTGCTCCAGATTGGCCTTGGAACCAGCCAGGTCCTGGGTCATTTTGTTAAACGAGTCGACCAGGATTCCGATGTCGTCGTCGGCCTGGACGTCCACCTTATAGTTCAGGTTTCCCACGGCCACCTCCCGGGTCCCCTCGGCGAGGAGTTGGATCGGAACCGTGATCCCCTTGGCCAGGTAGAGCCCGAACCACGTGACGGAAAAGACGATGATGAGGGTCATGAGGAGAAAGAGGAGGATGTAGCTCCCCTTGATGGGATCCTTGAGCAGCTTGAGCTGCTTGTACTCCTGGAAGGCCTTGGAGATCCCTCGCACCCGGGCCTCAAGGCGCTGAGGGACATGGTAGGCCACGACCACCGCGCCAATAGGCTGGCGATCTCCCTGGGGGGTGAGGATCGGAATGAGCCCTTGAATCAGATCGCCCTCTTCGATTTCGGCCACCGTCGAAAATTCCTGCCCGTCCAGACTCTGACGCACTTGACCCGGGTTCACCGCCTGGGTGGTCACGGCGGCAGGCAGGACTGGATCCTGCACGTGGACCAGCTCCTTCCCGTCAGGCGTGTAGATCGAGATGGCGGCCAGCCCGTACTGCTCCTGGTGATCCAAGAGGAAGTCGATCAGGGCCTCGCGCCGGTCCGGAGAGAGGAGCCCTTCCCGGGAGATGACCCGGGCGACGCGCTCGGCGTGACGCAGGGCGTTGGCCTCCATCGATTCGTAGAAGGTCCGCGCCACCTCCAAGGACTCGTCCAGGGGGCGCTCCACCTGGACCTTGAACCACCCCTCGATGGAGGTGTTGATCAGGTTACTCGCAATCAGAAAGATCAGGATCGACGGGGCCAGGCCCAAAGAAAGGAAGGCTACGACCAGTTTGGTCTTGAAACGAGAGCCCAGGACCCGGTGCCGGCGCTCGAAAGAGAGCTTGATCAGGTTCCGGAAAAGGAGCACCAGCAGGAGGAGAAAGACGACCAGATTGAGGTTGAAGAGGGCGAAGACCACGATGTTGTTGGCAATGGGGAGTTGGGGGGCCTTGATCCCCACCTCCACGACCATGGCCGCCACGATGAGGACGAGGATGACGCCGATCGTAATCAGGTTTCGTTTGCGGCGTTCGCGTTCGTCGGCGGCCATCATCTCACTGACCCCGGCGGATGGTGAGGAGCGGCGATCTCTCCCAGGAAGACTCATCGCGGCCCGACGAGACAAAGGGGAGGAAGCGGACAATGGAGGAATCCTGTGCCGACTGCATCTCCCCCCGGACTCGGACGTAGTAGAGCTCGTCGGGCTTCAGGGTGGTAAACGGAACAAGTCTCGGCTCTCGAAGCATGGTCAGCGCGCGTTGGGCCTCGTTTAAAGTTTTTGTCACTTGGGGCGGGCGTTCGTCACCTTTCACCGCCGTGACCCGATACTCCTTGGTGAGCACATCATATGTGACGGTTCGCTCGATGAGCTTCGTTCCGACGAGCCGGTCGAACCAGAATCGACTGTACTGCCAAAGCTCGACCGTGAAACGGACCGTGGCGGGAATTCCAGTCTCCAGAGCCTCCAGCATCTGGGGGGGGATGGGGCCGAGGAGTACGGCGTGAACCCCCAGGCTTTCCTCACTATTCGTGACCATGAGGTCAGCGATCCTGATGCCAGCGGCGTGGGCCGATAGGACCGCCGCGCTCCCTGGCCCCGCGAACAAGAAGGCCACGAGCACCCACCGCCAGGCTCGGCCTCGAACGATAGAAGGACGCACGACCCCCTCCGAATTCCCGCTAAAACAAACATTATACCTCCCGGGAGGATGCAGTGGGAGAGGAAAAACGGATGGGTTAAAGCGCCGCGAGACCGGGCAGATCCTGAACCGCCTCTGCCTCGGAACGACACGGGACCTCGAGGGATCGGACTGACCGGCGCAGGGGACGAGCCCGCCCATTTTGAGGCAGGCGCTCGGCCAAGGCGCGACGGTGCAGCTCCATCACCAACTGGTGGTTCAACGCGTGCCCCGCATTGCGGGCTACGACGTGACCGATCACCGGACGGCCCAAAATGGCCAGGTCACCGATGAGGTCAAGGATCTTGTGACGGACGAACTCATCCTGGAATCGGAGGTGACCGTTGAGGATACCGTTTGACCCAAGGACAACCGCGTTCTCCAGAGACCCGCCTTTGGCCAAGCCATTTTCACGCAGCCGCTCCAGGTCGCTGAGAAAACCATAGGTGCGCGCAGAGGCGACCTCCTCGACAAAGACTCGCTCGGTCACGGCGAAAGAGGCCGACTGGGTTCCCACCACCGGGTGATCCAGATCGAGGGTATAGCTGACCCAGAGGTCTTGAGCTGGAACGATCTCGACCCAACGCCCGTCATCGCCAACCCGAATCGGTTCATTGACATGGACCGAGCGCCGTGGGGCCGTTTGAACCCGCCGGCCAGCCGCGTACAAGAGATTGACAAACGGCTTGGCGCTCCCGTCCAGGGCGGGCAGCTCGTTTGCGTCCAACTCGACCTCAAGGTTATCGATTCCGAGGGCGTGGGTCGCAGAGAGGAGGTGTTCAACCGTTTGGACGCGACAGCCGTTCTCCCCAAGGGTCGTGGCGTAGTGGCTGTCGGCCAAGGAGTCCGGGTGGGCTGCAACTGTCGTCCCGCCACGATGCAACAGGCGGAAATGAATCCCGGCACCCGGGGGGGCGGGCCGAAGGATGAGCCGAACGGGCTGGCCCGAGTGAAGGCCAACCCCTCTGCATTCGACCGGCTTACGGATTGTCTGTTGAAACTCCATCTGTGAGCACGCCAAAACACTCAACAAGTGAGCAATCCCCATGCCAGCCTTCGTCATTCAGATGGAAACGTAAATTCCTTCAATTTCATCATAACTTCCACGGTCTGTCCCTCGGTCGTGATTGTCGGATTGATGCAGATTGGAGACACGGTACTGCGTCAACGTGGCATCAACCCCACATTCACACGTCCAGGACCATTCGGACCGTAACCCGATCGGGGCTTTTGACGACTGAGAGATCGTGATATGTGGCAGCCTTCACCAAAATTCCCGGGGGGTGACGGGCGGGATCAAATCGCTCCCCCGTCACATTCGCGGCAAGGCGGGGCGGCACGCACTCCTTGACTTGGGCCCGAGCCAGGAGCCATCCGTCCAAATCGTGGAGGTAGAGGAGTTCGTTAATCCAATTGACGAGCAGGGCAGCTTCGTCATGTCCCGCCACCCTCACCTCGCGACCCGCGCGAGGTTCAACTGCCGTGACAGGGACGATGAGGTTGAAGACCCCTCGGGCCAGCGCGCCCGCCGCTTCGACGAGCGTTACGCCCCATGCGGTCACCCCGACGTCGGCCGCGACGTCGAAGTAATCAAACCCTTGCGTGAGGACCACGCCCCGCCCCGAGGTCACCGAAACGAAACTGAAGGAGCGCTAGACCGACGAGCGCGGCGGATTCAGTCCGGAGAATCCTTGGCCCGAGCGCGGCGGGAGCAATCCCATGGACTTGAATGTCCACGACCTCCTCCCTCGCCCATCCCCCTTCCGGCCCCACCAGGAGAAGGGCGTGGTTCACTGAGTCACTGGTCCGATCAAGCACAGTCTCTATGGACTCCTCCGCCCCCTCCCAGAGGCAGAGGGCCAAATCAACCGGGGGACG
>JACOUJ010000038.1 GCA_016177865.1 Candidatus Rokuibacteriota bacterium | reverse complement strand
GGCCACCGAGGCTGGCCCCCTCGAGCCCGCATGGAAGGCCCTCCTGACCGAGCAGCCCGACCGCTTCCTCGCGGGGATCGACGTCTGGGCCCCCCAGCTCTTCAAGCCCGAGACCCTGGACCGCCTGATGGGCTTCTACCGGAGGGTCCTCGGCGAGCTCCCGCCCGAGGCCGCCGCGAAGATCGCGCACGAGAACGCGGTCAAGCTCTTCCGCCTGAAGTAACATCGGCCGAGGCTGATCCATGGGGGGACGCCTCTGATGCGTGGGGTCAAGGTCGTAGCCGCGCTCATCAAAGTGGCGGTCCTGGCCTTCAGCATTTTCGTACTGGGCGCGGCTGTCGTGGCCTGGTACTGGTTGGACCTGCCGGTGTTTCCTCCGGATCCTGCGATCGGAGTGGGACTGATCCCCGAGCGCGTGACTCCGGGCAACGAATCAGCGATCGTGTTCGTTCACGGAATGGGCGGCCATCCCGTCAAGACCTGGAAACACCCGGAGGTCAGCCACTCGTGGTTTGACCTGATGAAGGGGGATAGAAGTTTTGCGGGCTTTGATATCTACACGATGACCTACCCCACCCTGGGAAAGAGGCTCGAACTCCCCGAACTCGAAGAGGCCCTGGGCCCCATGCTGCCCAGCGGGCTCGGCGGCTATCGTCACACCTACATCGTGGCCTACAGCTTTGGTGGGATCCTCATGCAACGGTTGCTCACGCGACTCTATAACTCGGCCGAACCCGCCTCGAACGCTCTCGCCAGAACGGTCAGGCTCGTCCTGTTCCTGGCCACGCCCGGCAAGTCAGATGCGAGAGCGTATATCGCGGTTTGGGTGACCAGGAATACGCTCTGGGAATACCTGGCGAGCCGACCGTACATGTTCGACGTTCGGTACTGGTGGGAACGCGATTTCTTGAGGCGGGACCCTGCCGTGGCAGCCTGTTTCGCCGAAACCCAGCGTCTGATGGGGTGGTTGAGCATCGTGGGCGCAGAGAGCGCGTCCATGCCCTGCGTGAGGCAATACCTTCCGATCCCCGGGGATCACCTCGCCATCACCGCGCCGCGAAGCTGCCGGGATGAGTCGTACTATCGGGTTGCGCTCGAGATCCTGAGCCGGGCGCGTGAGGTCCGAGGCCTCAAGGGCCCCTTCCCGGCCGGACCGGACTGCCCATCGCCAGCCGTACAGACGGGGACGATCTCCACGCCATTGGTGGGGCGCCCCTGGATCGGCGATGCCCTGGCGCAGCCTGCCGATCGGGACTTCGAGGCGCTACGGATCGCCCTTCACCAGCAAAAGGACCCCCAGCGCCTCCCAGAGCTGCTCAAATATCTTCGGCGCGACAGTCCCCTCGCAGCCGCAGCGGCGAAACTCGTGGCCGGACTCTTTCAGCAGAGGGACCCGAAGCTGACGGGTTTCTACAGAGACCTGGCGCGGATCCTGCAACAGGCAAGCCTGAGCTACGACTCCCCTTTTCGAGGCGCCGACTTCACCAGCGCCGATCTCTCGGCCCTGGACCTCAGCCATGTGAGCTTCGCCGGGGCCAACCTCAGGGGTGTGAGCTTTCTCGGCGCCAATCTCGAGAAGGCCAACTTTTCTCGGGCGTGCCTCCGGGGCGCGAAGCTGGTCAGCCAAAAACAGTGGGCCTGGATGGATCTCGCCCGCTTCGACGGGGCGGACCTATCAGGCGCTGAGGTTCAATGGGAGGAGAGGCGATTGCTCGAGGGTCGCGAGGTCGTGGTGGGTCTGAGCAGGGCGAGCAGCCTGAAGGAGGCCATCCTGACCCCTCAGGACCCGACGGCCGACACCTTGGCGCGATCCCGCGGGGCCCTGGTAACGAGTAACCCCAGCCGCTCTCCTTGCCGGTGACCTTCCTCCTGTCAACCACCCCGCGGTTCACGCGAATCCGACGATCCCCGCCGAATGGCCCTCACGCCGGTGTCGAGCCGCCCTGCGCAGTCCCCTTGCCAGGCGGAGGCTCGCCCTTCTTGCGGAGCTTGTATTCCACCGAGACCTCCGTGCGGACCTTGAGCCCTTCGATGCCCGCGTCGCCCGTCGCGTCCGCGACGAGGTCCTTCTGCGCTTCCTCCAGTTTTTTCTTGGCCTCCACGAATTCCCGCAACAGGGCCTCGCGATCCTTCTTCGGCGCGTCCTTGAGCCGCTCGAGTTTCGCCTCGACCGGGCTCAACGCCTCCGGCACCGCGGGCAGCCTCGCGCGGAATCGCCTGAGGGACCGCTTGTGGGCGAGGTACTCCGCATGACGCTCCAGCCGATCCCCGGAGCTGCGGCACGCCACGCGCAGGATGAGGGCGGCCACCACGATCATCCACGGGGTCATGTCGCCGTCCTCATGGCCAACTCCCCCGATATGCTCTGGACCCTCCTGGCCTTGGGGAAGCTCGGCGCCACGGCCGTCCCCGTCAACCTCGCGGCCAAGGGGGAGCTCCTCCCGTACTTCCTCACCCAGTCCGACAGCAAGTACTTGGTGGTGGACGGTGAGGTGTCGGATCGCCTCCTCCCGCTGGAGGAGACCCTGGGTCAGCTCCAGGGAGTGGTCGTGCGAGGCGAAGGGGTCTCCCGGACCGTCCGAGGACGCGCGACGGTCCCCTTCGGGGAGCTGCTGGCCGCCCCCGAGACGCTACCGCCCGAGGAGGTCCGCTGCTTCGAGCCCCACTACATCCTCTACACCTCCGGGACCACCGGTCCCTCCAAGGGGGTCATCGCGTGTCACGCCCAGGGGTTCTACGTGTACGGCGCCACCCAGTTCGCCGCCCTGGGGGCGATGACCAACATCATCTGGAAGCAGCCTCCGCGGCCCGACGATGCCGACAACCCGGTGCGGCTCTGTTTCTCCATTCCGGCTCCCGGGGAGTTCATCGAGGCCTTCGAGCGACGGTTCAGTCTGAAGGTGGTGACCTGGTTCTCCATGACGGAGAACTACCCCATCACCCTCTACGCGCCCGGGGACCCGCCCGATAAGCTGGCATCGGCCGGCCGGCCTCGGGGGGAGGCCGAGGTCCTGGTGGTGGATGAGCACGATGTCGAGCTGCCGCCCGGCCGGATCGGGGAGCTGGTCTTCCGTCCCCGTGATCCCTGGAGCGTCATGCTCGGCTACTACAAGATGCCGGAAGCCACGCTTGCGACGAATCGGAACCTCTGGTTCCACACCGGGGATCGGGCCTATTTCGACGAGGAGGGCTGGCTCTGGTTCGTGGACCGGATGAAGGATTCCATCCGGCGGCGCGGCGAGAACATCTCGGCCTACGAGCTCGAGGTCATCCTGGCCAAGCACGAGGCGATCCAGGCGGTCGCGGCCATCCCCGTCCCCGCAGAGATGGGCGAGGACGAGGTCATGGTCTACATCGTCGCTCGACCCGGGCACCGGCTGACCCCGGAGGACGTGATCGCCTTCTGCCAGCCTCGCATGCCCTACTTCATGGTCCCCCGCTACGTGGAGTTCCTCGACGAGCTGCCGAAGACCCCCACCGAGAAGGTCGAGAAGTACAAGCTTAGGGCGAGGGCGGTGGCCGAACTCGACCGGGTCTGGGACCGGGAGCGCGCGGGCCTCCAGGTCAGCCGCTAGTCTAGTGTGTCATAAATATGGTGACTTGTGATAGCCACTCTGCTATGCTCCGCTCTGAGGAGGAGCGAGCCATGCGAGTGGCGGTGCCGATTGTGTTGACCCCGGAGGAACGCACCACGTTGGAACACTGGGCGCGGGGGCGACGCACCCCGGCCCGCCTCGTGCTCCGCGCGCAGATCGTCTTGCGCGCTGCGGCGGGGCGACGGAACGACGAGATTGCTCGCGAGTTGGACACGGACCGGGAATGCGTGGGGCGGTGGCGTACCCGCTTCGCCGCGCAGCGGCTGGCCGGGATCGTGCGGGATGCGCCCCGGCCCGGCCGGACGCCCGCCATCGCCCCGGCGGTCCTCCAGCGGAT
>JACOUJ010000037.1 GCA_016177865.1 Candidatus Rokuibacteriota bacterium | reverse complement strand
TGGTCCCCCACGTCTCCGAGTCGCGCGGCGGCTTGACGTCGGGCCTCCTGATCGGTGCTCTTGAGCTGCTCGAGCAGGGAAGGCTGAGACTCAACGCCGAGAAGGGCACTCGAGAGAAGAAGCGAGAGCGCCAGGGCCAGTGAGCCGGCGAGAAATCGAATCACTCAGTCCCAACCAACTTGAGAAAGGCGGCCTCGTCCAAAATGGTGACGCCGAGGCGGCGGGCGTCTTCTGCCTTTGTGCCTGGGTCGGTCCCGACCACCACATAGTCTGTCTTTTTTGACACTGAGCTGGTCACGCGGCCACCGAGATTCACGACGAGATCTTTCGCATCGTCCCGGCTCATTGCATTCAAGGCGCCGCTCAAAACGAAGACCTTGCCCTGAAGCGGCTTCGGTCCGGCGGCGGCGCTCTTTTCCATGAGGAGTCCGGCGGCTTTCAGCCGGTCAATGATTCGAAGGTTTCTCTCCTCGGCGAAGAACTTCGTGACCGCCTCGGCAATCTTGGGGCCGATCCCATAGATCTCGCCGATCTCGGCCTCGGAGGCCCGGCACAACGCCTCCATCCTCCCGAATCGGGCCTCGAGGAGCTGCGCCGCTCGCTCGCCCACCATCCGAATCCCGAGCGCGTTGAGAAGACGGGAGAGCCCGCGGTTCTTCGACGCGTGGATGGCATCAATGAGGTTCTGGGCTGATTTTTTCGCGAGGCGATCCAACTCCGCCACCTGATCAACCGTCAGGTGATAGAGATCGGCGAAGTCCTTGACGAGACCTCGATCGACCAGCTGGTTGACGACGGCTTCACCCAGATGCTCGATGTCCATGGCCCGACGAGAGCCGAAATGGAGCAGGCGTTCCTTCAGTTGGGCCGGGCAGGCGGAGTTGGTGCACCGCCAGATGGCCTCCCCCTCAGGCCGGTACGCTTGGCCATGACACGCGGGGCAGTGGGTGGGCATGAGGAACGGCTTGGCGTCGGAGGGACGGCGGTCTCGGATCACCTGGACGACGTAGGGGATCACGTCGCCCGCGCGCTCGATCAACACCGTGTCTCCCACGCGTATATCCTTTTTCTTCACCTCGTCTTCATTGTGGAGGCTCGCCCGGCTCACCCTCACGCCGGCTAGCTCCACCGGCTCGAGACGAGCGGCAGGGGTCAGCGCTCCGGTCTTGCCCACATTCACCTCGATGCCCAGGACTCGGGTGGTGGCCTGACGCGCGGCGAACTTGTACGCGATGGCCCAGCGGGGGTGATGACTGGTGGCGCCCAGTCGTCGCTGCTGCGAGAGCGAGTTGACCTTCACCACGACGCCGTCCGCGTCGTATTCGAGCCCATCTCGCTCCGCCTCCAGGGCGTGACAGTGCGTGATCACCGCTTCGATGGTGCGGCAGCGCTTCGAGCGCGGGTTGACCCTGAACCCGGCGGACTTGAGCCCCACCAGCGCCTCCCAGTGCGTTTGGAACGAGATCGGGTCGAGAGCACTGATGTGATAAACGAAGATCTCCAACGGCCGTTCGGCCGTGATGCTCGGGTCCTTCTGACGAAGCGATCCGGCCGAGGCGTTCCTCGGATTGGCAAAGGTAGATTCGCCGGCGTTCTCCAAGGCCCGATTCAACGCCTCGAACGCCTTTCGCGGCATATACACCTCGCCGCGAACCTCCAGCACGCGAGAATCGGCCAGGGCGCCCCCGAGGCGAAGCGGGATCGACTTGATGGTTCGGATGTTTTGAGTTACGTCCTCCCCCACGCGGCCGTCGCCCCTGGTGGCCCCGCGCGAGAGAACGCCATTCTCGTAGAGCAAGGCGACGCCGAGGCCGTCGACCTTCGGCTCGGCGACATAGTCAAACGTCTCGCCGGGAAGTACGCGGCGAAGTCGCGCCTCAAACTCCCTCAGATCGTCCGGGCTCATCGCGTTGTCGAGCGAGAGCATGGCCGCTTTGTGCTCGACGGACGCGAACGTCTCGATCGGTTGACCGGCGACGCGCTGAGTCGGGCTGTCCGGAGTGATCAACTCGGGATGTGCCTCTTCCAGACCCTTCAACTCTTGGAAGAGTCGGTCGTATTCCGCGTCCGTGATCTCCGGCCGGTTCAGGACGTAGTATCGGTAATCGTGGTGGTGAAGGAGACGTCGCAACTCCTCCACGCGCTTTTGAACCGTCCCAGGAACCGCCATGCTCGAAGGATAGCACGCGCCAGAAAGAACCAGCAACCTACGCGGCGCGACGTCGCGTCAGAAGGCGGGGATAGAGGAGCGCGAGGGAAAGGCCACCGAGGAGCAGCGCGAACCACAGGGTGGTGGCTCGGATGAGCAGGGTGGCGGCCACGGCGGGAGCGCGCGGGGCGCCGAATGTCACGAGCAGGCCGGTGAGGCTTCCTTCCGTGACGCCCAGCCCTCCAGGAAGCATCGAGAGGGCACCGGCCAGGGAGGCGAAGGCGTGAGTGAACGTGGCGACGAGAAGGGAGAAGGGCAGACCGAGCCCGAGGAAGATCCAGTAGAGGGCCAGACATTCGAAAAACCAGGAAGCAACAGACAGGGTGACGGTCGGCGCGAAGGTTTGCCACGCAAGGAGTTGGGCGCCCGACTCGTAAAAGAGGGTGAGTGATTGCGCGAAGCGCCAGGCGAGCGGAAGCCCCTCGAGCCACCGGAGAAAGGCAACGGCCAGGGGGCGGAACTGGACGACGACAACGCATAGAACGACCGTGCCCAGGGTCGCGAGGAGGACGAGCCAGCCGTAGGGAAGAAGAGAGGCGCCGAGAGAGGCGAGAAGGACGAGGCCGATGACATCCGTCAGTCGTTCCGCCATGACAATTGGAGCTGTCCGACTCACCTCGGTTCCGCGAAGCTCCCGGATCAGGAACGACTTGAGCACCTCTCCGACCTTCCCCGGGCTCACGGCCATGAGAAGCCCGGAGGTGAAGACGATCGCGCTCTCCGCGGGGGTGAGAGGCAGCTTGAGGAGGCGACAGTAGTACTCCCACTTCAGCCAGCGAAGCGCGTAGTTGATCAGACTGGCCGATAGGAGCAGCGGCAGCAGTGACCACTGAAACGCGGCGAGGGCTTCCCCGGTGCGACGGAGGTCGCCGAGGGCGAGGAGAATGAGGACGAGAATGAAGCCCAGGACGAGAGTGGCCACGAGGCCGAAGCGGAGAGGCTGGGTGGGCACCGGCGGCAGGGGACAGGGTCTCTACTTCTTGCTGGCGAGTTTTCCCTTGGCTTCTTGGATCAGCTGCTGGGCGCGATCCCGATCCGCCCCCGCGGGCGCCACCGCGACAAAGCGCTCCCAGGCGCGAATCGCCTCAGGGTAATCCTGCTTGGCGTCATAGAGCAGGCGCCCCTTATCCCAGAGGGCATGGGGGTAGGCAGGATCAATGGCTAGAGCCTTGTCGAAAGCCTCGATGGCGGCATCGACATGACCGGCCATGCCGAGGATGATCCCGAGGTGGGTCATC
>JACOUJ010000028.1 GCA_016177865.1 Candidatus Rokuibacteriota bacterium | reverse complement strand
GGCAGGAAGAGATTTTTCGCTTCATCCAGGGCTTCGTCCAGGAGCACGGGGTTCCGCCGACGGTACGGGAGCTTGGCGGGCGCTTTAAAATCTCGCCGCGCGGGGCCTTTGACCACTTGAGGGCCCTGGAGCGAAAAGGCTATCTTCATCGGCGCGCCAGCGCCCGTCGCACCTCGCGCGTCCTCTCGATTCCCGGCGGGCGATCATCGGCGCGAGAGATCCCGATCTTAGGCCGGATTGCGGCCGGCGCCCCGCTCCTGGCTCTCGAGAATCGGGAGGGGAGTCTCTCCATTGGTGCTGAGTCACTTTCGGGGAAGGGAGACGATCTGTTCGCTCTCCGGGTACGCGGGGAGAGCATGGTCGGGGCCCACATCCTGGACGGCGATCTGGTCTTGGTCCGTCGGCAGCCCTCGGCCGACGCCGGGGATATCGTCGTCGCGATGATGGAAGGGGAGGCCACGGTCAAGCGATTCTCCAGGGAGGGGAAGAACATCATCCTGAAGCCTGAGAATCCCGCAATGGCTCCCATCACGGTCCCGCCGGGGCGGGAGGTTCGGATTCTTGGGAAGGTTGTCGGACTTCTTCGGGGCCTCTGAGCGAACGTGCGTGATGTCGTCCCTCTCAAGGAGGTTGGTCATGTCGAGCGTGGTCGTTCATAGGAGGACCGACCCGACTATTCTGGAAGTGCGCGAGCGCATCGCGGCCCGTGAGCGCGCCCTCGCGAGGATTCCTCGACGGCAGTGCGCCCCTCAGCTTTTCCCCGACACGCGAGGACGGGCTCGGGTCGTCGCCCTTCCGCCCCCGACGAGACGGGTTCGACCGGCACGCGCCGCGTCTTTTTCTTTGGCCGAGAATACTCAACAAGTGGAGAGAGCCTCATGGATGGCGGACTGCCTGACGATGGCGGTCACGCTTCTCAATATCGCTCTATGGGCGGCTCTCCTTTCACTCTGGTGACAGCGTGGCCCAACACCTTGTATCCTGAATCGGCAGACGGCAGGGAGTGCCGACCGCGGGGGAGATCATACAGCCGGGATCTGGCATGGGGTCGCATGCCGCAACAGGAGGTGCCGGTCATGAAGGGCGGGACCATAACGCGGGACTCCTCCGGATTCACCTTTGAAAGACTCCCCCGACATTTGCGGGAACGGCTGGCTTCGATTCCTAAACCCAATCCAACGCTCGGCGATTACCTCGCTCCCAATGAAGTGTATTCGGGGGATGCTCGGGGGCTTCTCCAGAGAATCGAGCCCAACAGCATCGCCCTGAGTGTCTGGTCACCGCCCTACTTCGTCGGCAAGGGATATGAGTCCGATCTCACCCTTGAAGACTGGCAATCACTCCTTCAGGTCGTGATAAAACTTCATTTCCCGATCATCAGGCCAGGCGGTTTCTTGGTCGTCAACATTGCGGACATCCTCTGCTTCAAAGATCTGTCAATGCCCAAGGTGCAGGCCGAGGCCGTGAGCGGGCGACGGTCCGCAATCACCGGCGATGACGTTCTCCGAGCGATGACGAAACATCCCGGCTATAATCGCTATCAGCTTGCCAAACTCCTGGGGTGTAGTGAACAGACTGTCGATAGGCGCTTGAACGGCAACAACATCAGAGGCGGGAAGTACGATGTGCAGAGGCGTGTCAAGATCGTGGGCGGGCTTGTGGAGGAGTGGGCGCTTTCGGCCGGTTTTTATCCCTATGACCGACGGGTGTGGGTCAAAGATGCCTGCTGGGAGAATAGTCGATGGCACGCTCTTTCCTATCGTTCCGTCGATGAGTTTGAGTATCTTTACTTTTTCTGGAAGCCCGGAGTCACGAGGTTTGATCGATCGCGTTTGACGCGGGAAGAATTTTTTTGGGGAGTGGTACGACTGCCGTGGCGGCAATTGAAACCGATCGTCAGTTTATCGGGATCGAGATAGAAAAGAAATACGTGAGCCTGGCGAAGCGGCGAATAGCGGCCGCGCTCGTTACCACGTTGCCTTGACATTTCCGGGGGCTGGCCGTATTTTTGTCGGCATCCGACGCCACCAAAGGAGAGCTCATGCCCGAGAAGCCGAGTGAGAAAGAAGAAGAGTACTTTGCCCGCCAGGAATTTGAGCGAAAGAAGAAGCTCGCCGAAGAACGGGAGCGGAAGCTCAAAGAGGAGGAGCGGACGCGCCTCAAGGAGATTCATTGGATGCGGTGCCCCAAATGCGGGAGGGAGCTTGCGGAGCTGGAGTACCGCGGAGTGAAGATTGACAAGTGCACGAACTGCGCGGGCATCTGGCTGGACGCCGGCGAGCTGGATCAGCTTGCCCGCCAGAGCGAAGGGGTTATCGGCGGTCTCTTCCGCGCGTTCAAAGGATAGCGAGTGGGTGACCGCGTCTCCACCGGTCTCCCCCGGCTGGATGAGCTTCTCGGTGGTGGGCTTCTTCCCGGAACGCTAGCCGTCGTCTATGGCGCCACGGGGATAGGCAAGACCCACTTCGGCCTCACGTTCGCGCACCATGGCCTCCAGGCCGACGGCGTCCCGGGCCTGGTCGCCGATCTGAATGGGCGGGGTGATAGCCAGCAGCACGTGGGATACGCCCTCCGGCTCTTCGGCTGGCGCCTCGCCCCTTGGCGCCACACGGTGATCCCCATGGCTGACCCATTTCCTCCGGCCGAGGAGCTTGGGCGCCGCCTCCTGGATACCCTGGACTGGACCGGAAGGGTCAGCGACTACCAGGTGGCCACACCCGGAGGGCCGGAGTTTGACTGGAGCTGGAAGGCGGCGTACGCCCGGCGCCTCGACACGGTCCGTCCCTTCTTCTATTTTCACTTCTGCCACGGAAGCCGGCGGGTCGTCGTGGATGGGGTGGAACCGGCTGATGAACCCGGCAATTCTATTCAGCTCTATCTCTTCGATGACCTCTACCGGACGATCCTCCATCGCGACAGCGAGATTCTGGGGATGGAGATCTGTCTCCCGGTCTGGCAGTATCGTGAGTTTATCGACTCTCACCGCTACGATCACCGGCAAATCACGACGCTTCTCCTGGTGACGGCCGAGGAGACGCTCCTCGACGATCTCGTCGCGAAGCGAATGGGAACCGGGGACATCGGGGCCGTCGCCAATACGGTCATCCTCATGGGACGGCGAACGGAAGGGGACCGGGTCGGCCGCTTCCTTCATGTCGCCAAGCACCGGGGGAGCGCCGTGAGCGACGCGATTGTTGAGTATCAGGTCACTGAGACGGGGCTCGTCTTTCCGTGAAGATCCGCCCGTTTCGCGCGATTCGGTATGACTTCGAAAGGATCGGGGACCTCTCGAAGGCTGTGGCCCCGCCTTACGACCAGATCGACCTGGTAACTCAGTCGCTCCTCTATGCCATGCACCCTCAGAACATCGTGCGAATCTCCTTCGGCCGGGATGAGCCGGGGGATGACGCGCGCATGAGCAAGTATCAGCGGGCGAAATGGTTTCTGGAGAGCTGGCTCGCCGAGGGAATCCTGATTGAGGAGACGGCCCCGGCCATCTACCCCTACCACTCTACCTACCGGGTGGGGGAGCATTCACTGCCCCGCAAAGGGTTCATTGCGATGGGGGAGCTCAGCGAGTATTCCGAGCGCCTCGTCTTTCCCCACGAGCGGACCCATGCCAAGCCCAAGGAGGATCGGCTTCGCCTCCTTGAGGCGACCCGGGCCGACCTGGGGCTGGTCTTCATGCTCTATCCGGACCCGGACCGACAGTCGGACGCCCTCCTCGAAGAGGTGACGGCCGCCCCCCCATTTGCGAAGGCAAGTGACCTGAAGGGGGAAGAGCACCGGCTGTGGCGAGCGACTGCCCCCCGTCTCATCGCTGAATTACAGCGCCTCCTGGCTGGGCGCCCCGTTGTCATCGCCGACGGGCATCACCGCTACGAGACGGCCCTGGAGTTCAGGAAGGCCCACCCGGAGGCTACACACAAGCTCATGGCATTTTTTCCGCTGGAGGGGCCAGGGCTGACCATCTTTCCCCTCCACCGACTCGTCAGGGATGTCACGAATTTCAATCTGGATGCCCTGCGTGAGGCCGTCGCGACCGCATTTGAGGTTCGCGAGCTCGAGGGGCTTCAGACCGGAGACCAAGGCCTGGCTCACGTCCTCACGGCCCAGTTCACGGGGCCTGACCGATTCCCGATTGTGGCGGGCGGGGCAGATCACCCCTATCTCGTTTCTCTTCGTCCTGGGGCATTTGATCTGATTTCGTGGCCGGAGGGGACGTCTCAAGCTTGGCGGCGACTCGCCGTCTCCCTGCTTCACGAGGGGATCCTTCGCCCTCACCTTGGCATTGGAGAGGAAGCGCTCCGC
>JACOUJ010000036.1 GCA_016177865.1 Candidatus Rokuibacteriota bacterium | reverse complement strand
CTAACATTTCGATAGTTGTAGAAATATAAATCAATAGGAGGTCAAGATCATGGACCAAGGTGAGACTCTCCGAGAGGCAGTGCGAGCCCATTACTCGGCAAAGGCAGAAGCACCCTCGGCGTGTTGCGAAACCGACCTGTGTCACACAGGCTATCAGCCTGAGGCGCTGGCGGCCCTGCCCGAGGGGATCGAAATGGGGCTCGGGTGCGGAAGCCCCACGGCTTGGGCCCAGCTTCGCCCGGGGGAGATCGTGGTGGATCTCGGCTCCGGCGGGGGGCTTGACGTCTTCCTGGCTGCCCAGCGCGTAGGACCCGCCGGGCGCGTCATCGGCGTGGATATGACCGAGGCCATGCTCGCCCGGGCCCAAACCTCGGCGGACCGGCTCGGCCTCAAAAACGTCGAATTTCGCCACGGACTCATTGAAGCGCTGCCGCTCGATGACGCTTCGGCTGATGTGATCTTGTCCAATTGCGTCGTCAACCTCGCTCCAGACAAGGGGGCGGTCTTCAGGGAGGCTCTCCGGGTGTTGAAGCCCGGAGGCCAGCTTGTCATTTCTGACATGGTGACCCTGGCCGAGCTTCCGAAGGAAATCCGTCAAGACCCCGAGATGTGGGTCTCGTGCATCGGGGGCGCCATTCCGGAGAAGGACTATCTCGAAGCGATGCGGATCGCTGGATTTGCCGGGGTCGAAATTCTCGAACGAAATGGAATCGAGCGGGGACCGGTGTACAGCGTCACGGTGCGGGCCACAAAGCCCCGCTAGCGGGGCTCCAAACGTGGCACGGCACTAGCGGAAGAGGAGGGCGAGGAGCACCGCGAAGACCAGCGCTGGGAGATAGTTCGCGACGCGTAGGCGCTTGAGATCGAGCAGAATGAGGCCGATTCCGAGGATCATGACTCCTCCGGTCCCGATCAGTTCGTTGAGGATTTGGTCCTCGAGGAGAAAGGCGAGCTGTGAACCGAGCAGCGTGAGCGCCCCCTGGAAGAGAAGGACCGTGACGGCCGAAAAGGCCACGCCGAGGCCCAGGCTCGAGGCGAAGGCCACGGAGGCGGCGCCGTCCAACATCGCCTTGGCATAGAGGACGTCGGGCCGACCGTTCATTCCCTCCTGAATAGAGCCGACGATGGTCATGGGGCCGACGCAGTAGACAAGGCTCGCCGTCACAAACCCGGTCACGAAGTTCCCCTGCGTCGAACCCACCTTCGCCCTGAGATAATCGCCAAGCGCCTCGATCTTTCCCTCCAGGTCCAGAAGCTCGCCGACAATCCCGCCGGCGATCATGCTGGCGATGACGATCAGAATACTCTCGCTCTTGAGGGCCATTCGCAGGCCGATGACAAAGGTGACGAGGCCCAGGGCTGAGACAATGATGGTCTTGATCCGTTCGGGCAAGCGGGGGCCAACCGCCAGGCCGATGGCCGAGCCCACCAGCACGGTCGCGACGTTGACGAGGGTTCCCTTCATGCGCCGCTCCTCCGGGTTTCGGCAATCTCCAGGTCAATTCGGCGCTTGGCCGCCTCGTCCGCGTCATCGGCCACGTTCAGAAGGTAGTAGATCAAGAGATCAGGGAGCGCGAGGGGCCGGACCTCGACCCCGGTGTCATCACCCCAGAGACGATAGAGGGTGGAGAAGCGACGGGAATAGGCTCGCGTGTAGAAGTATCCCCGTCGGCGAAGGGCCCAATCCGTGAGGGCCGATCCGGCAATCCGGTGCACCACGTTCGCTTCGACTCTCCCATCCGCTTGAAACCTGGGGGGATCAACCCTGAAATCGATCTGCCAGCACCGGGTCTTGTCCGGAAAAACAACTTCGACCTGGTACACGGCCCCGGCACGGCGATACCGGGCGGCCAACGTGAGTCGTCGCCCGGCGTGCTCTACGGCGTAGCGGTAAAGTCCTTCGAGACAGGCCGCGGTCGTCCGTGACATCTCTGCTTCTTTATAGCCGGTCGGGTTCGGATCTTGAAGCGGGGGGCTGGGAGCAGTTGGATCGAACCGGAGTAAGTCGGTGTCATATCGAGTCATCCTACAGAATGGGGAAGCGCCACGGCCGACCTCCACCTCCCCTCCCTCGATCTCCCCGACATCTCCGGGCCTGAGTAGGACGGGGCGAATCGCGGGGGCCAAACGCTCGAGGTCGGTGACAAAGCGTTCCGCGGAAACCGGGAAGAGGTAACGGTTGAGCCAGGCGTGATTCCCCGCGAACTTGAATCCCGCTGAACCCGGCACGACGCCCCGGGGACTAATGGCCAGGACGGTTTCGAGATTGCGCTGGTGCTCTTCGTAGGGGAAGGCGGTTGTGCGGCTCTCGAAAAACTCGAAGTTTTGGCTTGCGTAGCGGGCAATCAAGAGGTCAATGATTCCGAAACGCGCGACGACTTCTTGGATCGTGGCCAGGGAGAGGATGGTGTCCACCTGATTCCAAACCACCCCCGAGCCGTCGGCCACGATCAGCCCGAACTCCCGCACGCCCAGCTCCTCGGAGCGGGTGGGGAGGAGCTGGAAGTCAGCGGTTGAGAGGACCCGCCCTGGCTCCAACGGGCTTACCCGAGTAAAACCGAGCTGGCCCAGGGCGTAGAGCATGAGGGGGTCGCCGGGACAGAGGACGCGGCAGGTGCGGGGGATACGGGCGAGACTTGGGATGTCGAAGTGGTCGGGGTGACGATGGGAGATCACGAGGCAATCGATCTCAGGAAGCTTTCCGAGATCCACTTCGCGCTCGGGACAGGAGGTTACGGCGCCGCCCTCGAACGGATCAAAAAAAACCGGGTCCATCAGAAGGGTTCCTCCCCGCGTTTCGAAGAGCAGGGAGGCGTGGCCGATCAGCGTGACGCGCACGGACCGACTATACCCTCGTGGCTCCGGCGAAGCAACGGGAGTGCGCCAGCGTTAGAAGCGCCCCGCCGGATCCTCGAAGGCAAAATGACAGATCCCCTTGACGAAGCCACGTGGACCTGGTAAATAGTAATAAGAATCATTCCTGAATATGAAGGCTCCCTCTGACTTCCAGCTTCAGGCAGACCTTCGGCGGCCGGGCCGGCGGGTGACCAACCAGCGGTGGCTCATCCTGGAAGTTGTCCGGGGGACCGACTCGCACCCCACCGCCGAGTGGGTGTATCAGAAGGTGCGCCGGCGGCTCCCCCGGATCAGCCTTGGGACGGTCTACCGGAACCTGAAGCTGCTCGCGGAGGAGGGACTGATCCAAGAGTTGGAAAGCCGGGGATTCGGCCGGTATGACGGCAACACCGCCCGGCACGATCACTTCACCTGTCAGCGCTGCGGTCGCATCTTCGATCTGGAGGTGCGGGTGGATCCGTCCTTGGGGCGCCGGATTGGGGCCCGGACCGGGTTTACGATCACCCACCATCGAATCGAGTTCTACGGTCTCTGCGCATCGTGCGTCCTCGCGGCGGGCCATGCCAAAGGAGGTGAGACAAGCAAGCGGGCGCGCCATCGCCCCTGATATCGAAGAACCAAGACGTCCCCTCCGGGGAGAGGCGTTTTGTAGACGTTCGCACGATCCACCGTAAAGGAGGAATCTATGGCAAAGAGTCTCAGGGGGACCAAGAGCGAACAGAATCTCAAAGAAGCATTCGCCGGCGAATCCCAGGCGAATCGGCGGTACCAGTACTTCGCCCGGGCGGCGGACATCGAAGGCT
Organism: Candidatus Rokuibacteriota bacterium; assembly: GCA_016177865.1. GTDB lineage: Bacteria > Methylomirabilota > Methylomirabilia > Rokubacteriales > JACOUJ01 > JACOUJ01. Next base: position 821 of record JACOUJ010000036.1, on the reverse strand, counting down.
TCCCGGACATGGCCGGCCTGTTCAAGGACACGGCAGACGCCGAGACTGGTCATGCCTTCGGCCACCTTGATTTCTTGAAGGAAGTCGGCGATCCGGTCACTGGAGTTCCGATTGGGAAGACCGAGGCCAATCTCCGGTCCGCCGTCGAGGGAGAGACCTACGAGTACACGCAGATGTACCCGGGTATGGCTAAGACCGCCCGGGAAGAGGGATTTAACGAGCTGGCCGAGTGGTTTGAAACGCTCGCCAAAGCGGAGAAGTCTCATGCCGGCCGCTTCACGAAGGGGTTGAATCAGATCGCCGGGAAGGAGCCGGCAGAGGCGATCTAGCTCATGCGGCAAACCCTTTGCGGGCAGGGATGCCTCGCCGAGTGGGGGGCGCCCCTGGCCCGTGAGACCCGGTGGGTGATCGATGGCCACGTTTGACGTGACCTCGACCGAATTTTGGGACCGGCAGGCCCTGGACGCGGAACAGCGCCGGGTCTTCGACATCTGCAATGGCTGCCGGCGCTGCGCCCTTCTCTGTCCGTCGTTTAAGGACCTACTCCAGAGCCTGGATCGGGACGAGGTTGACGGCGAGGCCGAACGGCTCACCGCCGCCGACCTCGGGCGGGTGGTGGATTTCTGTTACCAATGCAAGCTTTGCTACAATCACTGCCCCTACACGCCCCCTCACCGCTGGGCAGTGGACTTTCCTCGGCTCATGCTACGCGCTCGGGCAGTCCAGGCCAAGGAGAAGGGCGTGACGCGCCAGGATAGATTCCTCGGAAACACCGCCTTGGTTGGAACATTGGGGAGCTTGACTGCTCCCCTTTCCAACTG
>JACOUJ010000035.1 GCA_016177865.1 Candidatus Rokuibacteriota bacterium | reverse complement strand
GACACCGCCCGCGAAGCATACGCCAATCTCGGCGCCATATATCATGGGCGTGGACAGTATGCTGAAGCGGTTGAGTATCTCAAGCAGGCCGTCCGCCTCGATCCAAATAACGACTGGTCAAACTATTTCCTGGGAGAGGTGTATCTGAAGCTTGGTGACCGCAACGCGGCGCTGGAGCAGTACGAGGCGTTGAAGCGCCTCAAGTCGAATCGAGCGGACGATCTCCATATCATGATCTACCAGCAGGCCGTCCGCCAGAATTCCGAAGATCCCGAGGCCCACTTCAACCTGGGCAATGCGTATTACTGGTCTCAACGGTACCCGGATACCATTGAACCTTACAAGCACGCGATTCGTCTTAGACCTGACCTAGAGCTCGCGCATAGCAGGTTGGGCTACGCTTATGCCCAACTTGAACAATATGAAGAAGCGATCCAGACCTTTGAAGAGGCGATTCGCCTAAACCCGCAGGATCATACGGACCACGTCAACGCCGGCCTGGCTTATTTCTACGCCGGCAAAGAAGTTCAGGCGATTAAGCATCTCGAAGAGGCGATTCGTCTCAAACCGGATTCTGCCGACGCCTACAACAGTCTGGGCTACGTGTTCCGCAATATCGGCCGCGATCGAGACGCCATCGGGTCTCTCCAGCAGGCCATTCGACTGAACCCTGATTATGAGTTGGCACATTACAACTTAGGTATCGCATATCACAACATTGGTTGGTATCAGGACGCGGTCGAGACGTTGAAGCAGGCGGTTCGCCTGAAGCCTTCAGATCCGAACTTCCACTTTCATCTCGGTGATGCCTATCTCCACCTGCGACGGCACAAGGAAGCAGTCGGAGCCTTCAAGGAGGCCATCAGCCTCAAGCCGAACGATGTTGAAGCGCGATTCCAACTCGGGAGGGCATACCTGAGGTTGGGAGATCGCAAAGCCGCACTCAAGGAATATCAGGACCTGAAGCTCTGGGACCAGAAGCGAACGATGGAGCTCTACCCCTCTGTGCCAATGATAGTGAGACACTGACCCCCCCTGGAATTACTGTAGAGGGCGGGGAGGTAATGGGAGGATGGCAAAGATCAAGATGAGGCCGAACGCCACGGTGGAGGTCGTGAAGATGAGCGAGCGGCGCCGCGACGCGCGGCCGGTGTCTCAGGCCAAGACCCCCACCAGCCCGGCGACGATCAGCCGGATGCCCCCGAGCGTGGCGCCTGGCGCAACGGTGCCGGACCCCGAGGTGCCGGAGAAGGCCGCCCGGCGCCGGTTCACGGCCGAGTACAAGCTGCGGGTCCTGCGGGAGGCCGAGGGGTCCGTCGAGCCCGGCGCGCTCGGGGCGTTGCTGCGGCGCGAGGGGCTGTACTCGTCGCATCTGACGACGTGGCGCCGGCAACGAGAGCAGGGCGCGCTTGAGGCCTTGACGCCCAAGAAGCGCGGTCGGCGCGCGCCGCATCCCCTGAGCCGGCGCGTCGCCGAGTTGGAGCGCGAGACCGTGCACCTTCAGCGACGGCTCAAGCAAGCCGAGATGATCATCGAGGTTCAAAAAAAAGTCTCCGAGATCCTGGGGATCCCCCTGAAGAGCCCCGCCGACGCCGGAGGCGCCTGATGGCCGCGGCGGCCGAACTCGCCGCCACCGTGGGCGCCGGGGTCGCGTGCCACGCGCTTGACGTGGCCCGGGCGAGTTTCTACCGCCTCCGGCGGGCGGCGCCAGCGGCGGCCCCGGTCCGGCCCACGCCGCCGCGCGCGTTGACGGCGGCGGAGCGCCACGCGGTGCTGGAGGTGCTGCACAGCGAGCGCTTCGTCGACACCGCGCCGACCGAGGTGTACGCCACGTTGCTCGACGAGGGCACCTATCACTGCTCGCCCCGCACGATGTACCGCGTCTTGGCCGCCGCCCAGGAAGTCCGCGAGCGCCGCAACCACCTTCGCCATCCGTCCTACCAGAAGCCCGAACTGCTGGCCACGGAGCCGAACCACGTCTGGTCCTGGGACATCACGAAGCTCCTGGGACCGGTGAAGTGGACGTATTTCTCCCTCTACGTGATCCTGGACATCTTCAGCCGCTATGTCGTCGGCTGGATGGTGGCGCACCGCGAAGGGGCGGCGCTGGCCGAGCGGCTGCTCGGCGCCACCTGCGAGAAGCAGGGGATCGGCCCCGGGCAGCTCACGATCCACGCCGACCGGGGTGGGTCGATGACCTCGAAGCCTGTGGCCCTGCTGCTCGCGGATCTCGGCGTGACCCGGACCCATTCCCGGCCGCACGTGTCGGACGATAACCCGTACTCGGAAGCGCAGTTCAAAACCCTCAAGTACCGGCCCGAGTTCCCGGAGCGCTTCGGGTCGATTGAGGACGCGCGGGCGTTTTGCCGGCAATTCTTCGCCTGGTACAACACGGAACATCGCCACGCGGGGATTGGCCTTCTGACGCCCGAGAGCGTCCACTCCGGCCGCGTCGGGCCCGTGCTCGACCAACGGCGCACCGTCCTGGCCTCCGCCTATGCGGCGCACCCGGAGCGCTTCGTCCGGAAGCCGCCCGAACCACCGGCGGTCCCGACCGCCGCATGGATCAACCGGCCCAGCCCTCCGAGCGCTGAGAGGGAAAAGGGGGGATCTCCAGGTATGGCCGCCCCGCTGATTGTCGATCCTGGAGGCGCTGAGACGCTCGCTCCTCGCGGTGAGTGGCCCCAGCCCCCCTCTTTCACCCCCCACCAGACTCTCACGCCCGTCTGGAGGGGCGGCACAGGTTCTCTTCGCGTAACCCTTGACGGGCACGCGGGGATCACTCGGCCCAACCCGGCGCCGGCGAGCGCCGAGGCGCGACAGTAAATGCGACGAGTCGGTGTCTCACAATCGTTGACAACTTCCGGACATGGTCAAAAAGATCGTCCAGCGAGAGGGAATCGATCCCGTGTTGAAGCGGGTGAGAGACTCTGATATAAGG
>JACOUJ010000034.1 GCA_016177865.1 Candidatus Rokuibacteriota bacterium | reverse complement strand
GGCGCGAAGGCGGCCGCTTTCTCCCGCTGGCTAGCGAAGGGCAGCGCCCGCTCAGGGCGATCCAGTACCGAATGCCGGTGGCCAGTGCCCAGGTGAAATCTGCCCTTCTCCTGGCCGGCCTCTTCGCCGACGGCCCGGTGACGGTTGAAGAGCCCGCCCCATCGCGGGATCATACCGAGCGAATGCTGCGGGCCTTCGGGGCCCGTGTCTCGGTGGATGGCCTCGTCGCCACCGTGGAAGCTTCACGACTCGAAGGGCGCCTCTTTTCAATTCCAGGAGACTTTTCTTCCGCCGCCTTTTTCCTCGCGGCCGGGGCCCTCGCTCCCGAAGGGGAGATAACGGTGAGCCGGGTTGGCGTGAATCCCACCAGGACGGGCTGCCTGGATGTCCTTCGGGCCATGGGGACCGACGTCGCAATCATGAAAGGCGAGGAAGGGTGGGAGCCGCAGGCCCAGATCACCGTGAGACCCTCGGCCCTGCGCGGCGTCACGATCGGGGGAGAAATGCTCCCCGGCTTGATTGACGAGATCCCAGTTCTGGCCGTAGCAATGACGCAGGCCTCAGGAGTGAGTGAAATCAGAGACGGGGCAGAGCTTCGGGTGAAAGAGTCAGATCGGATTCGAGCGCTGGCTACGGAGCTTTCAAGACTCGGCGCCAAGGTCGAGGAGCGGGAGGACGGCTTGAGGATCGAGGGGGGCCGCCTTCAGGGAGGGACGGTCTCCAGTTGGGGGGATCACCGGATGGCGATGGCCCTGGTGGTTGCCGGGCTTGTCGCCGAGGGGCAAACGGTGGTCGAGGGAGCCGAGTGCATCACCATTTCCTATCCGGATTTTCTCTCCACCCTTCAGGGGTTGTCCGACCGGCAGTGCGTTCGGGTCGAGGGGTGAAGAGGATCGTGGTGGCCATTGATGGGCCCGCGGGGTCTGGCAAGTCAACCGTGGGATGGTGGCTCGCGCGCCGATTGGGATATCACTATCTTGATACCGGAGCGATGTACCGGGCCGCAGCTTGGAAGCTTCACCGATCAGGAATCCCAACCGCCGACGGAACCGGTCTCAGTGAGGCGATGAACGCGATGGAAATAGATTTGTGCGATGAGCCGACGGGGCTCCGGGTCTTGGTTGACGGCGAGGACGTGACGGCCGAGATCCGGAGTCCGAGGATGGCCATGCTGGCCTCCCAATACTCTGCCCTGCCCGCGGTTCGGGCCCGCCTCACCCAACTCCAGCGAGCTTGGAAGGGTGCGGAGGGGGTGGTCGCGGAGGGGCGGGATACGACGACCGTGGTCTTTCCGGACGCCGAGCTCAAGGTCTTTCTCGACGCGACCCCCGAAGAACGGGCTCGACGGCGGCTGGCCGAGATCGAGGCTCGAGGTACAGGGGTGGATGGTCCCACGGTTAGGCAAGAAATCGAGGATCGAGACCGGGCGGACGCTACCAGGGCCTTGGCCCCCCTGGCCCGGGCCTCCGGTGCCCTCTATATTGACACGACCGGCCTTCCCGTGGAGGATGTAGTCGAGCGGCTCGCCAAGGAGGTGGAGCGGCTGTGCTCTACTGGGTCGTAAAAAACTCGGCGGCACTCCTGATCCGACTCCTCTTCGGCCTTCGTGTGTCGGGGGTGGAGCGTCTCCCCCGGTCGGGGCCGTTCCTTCTTGTGGCGAACCACGTGAGCTTTTTTGATCCGGTGGCGGCGGCGGTCGCCTGTCCCCGCCCCCTGTGTTACATGGCGAAGGCGGAGCTGTTTCGGGTTCCGTTCCTCGGATGGCTCATTCGACGCGTGAACTCCTTTCCGGTGCAGCGCGAAGGGGCGGACCCGGCGGCCTTCAGAACCGCGTTGGCCCTGCTGGCGGAGGGAAAGGGGCTCCTCATCTTTCCTGAAGGGACCCGCGGGAGAGAGGGGATACTGCGCCCTGGAAAGGCCGGGGCTGGGATGCTGGCGCTCCGGTCCGGCGTGTCGGTCGTGCCGGTCTACATCCGCGGGACCGGGACCGCGCTGGGCAGGGGACAGAGGTGGCCGCGTTTCGTTCCGTTCACGGTCGCCTTCGGTCCGCCGTTAGACATCCGGAGGGAGGCGCCACGGAAGGCGGCCTATGAGGCAATCGCCTCTCAGATGATGGAGGCGATCGCGCGGCTCCAGGAAGAGGTGACCGGTCAGCCGGCGCGATGGGAAGGGTGGCCGACCGCCCTTCACTCTTCGGTGTAAGAGGACGTCCACCCCGAGGGGTTCATCCCCAAGGGGAATTTCTAAGGAGGGTAGAGAAGGTATGGAGAACGAACGGCATGAACCTCAGACCCTTGCCGGGTCTCATCAGGAGCTCCGCGAGGGGGCGCCGAAGGGGGTGGGAACGGAAACGAAGACACATTCGCAGCAGGATGAGTGGGTGGACCTGTATCGCCAGAGCCTCCAGGATATCGAGGAGGGCGAGGTCGTAAGAGGGACGATCGTCGCGATCAGTGACAACGAAGTCCTCGTGGATGTCGGATACAAGTCCGAGGGGACGATCCCTCTGGAGGAATTCCATCGGGCTCACCTGGAGCCCAAGGTAGGGCAGGAGATCGACGTCTTCCTTGAAATGAAGGAAGACGCGGAGGGCCTGATCGTTCTCTCAAAGGAGAAGGCCGACAAGATCAGGGTCTGGGATGTCGTCGGGCGGGCCTTCGAAAAGGGGAGCCTCATCGAGGGAAAAGTGGTCGAAGTGGTCAAGGGGGGATTGTCCGTGGACGTGGGGGTCAGGGCCTTTTTGCCTGGCTCGCAGGTGGACGTCCGCCCTGTCAAGAACCTCACGCAGTTCCTGGGGCAGACGATCCAGGCCAAAGTGATTAAGTTAAACCGGCGGCGGGGCAATGTGGTCCTCTCCCGGCGCATGCTTTTGGAAGAGGAAAGGGATGAGAAGCGCAAGCACACGTTCTCCGTGCTTCAGGAGGGAATGATCCTCTCCGGTGTCGTCAAGAATATCACCGAGTACGGAGTCTTTGTTGATCTGGGCGGAATCGACGGTCTGCTCCACATCACGGACATGTGCTGGGGTCGGATCAATCACCCCTCTGAGCTGTTCCAGGTGGGGGACAAGGCAGAGGTGATGGTTCTCCACTTCGATCGTGACGCCGGTCGCGTCTCCCTGGGATACAAGCAGAAGGAGCCCGACCCGTGGGAGAACGTGGAGACGAAATATCCAATTAGCGCCCGAGTCCGAGGCAAGGTGGTGAGCCTCACGAATTACGGGGCCTTCGTGGAGCTGGAGAAGGGCGTCGAGGGGCTTGTCCACGTTTCTGAGATGTCTTGGACCCGGCGGGTCCGCCATCCCTCGAAGATCGTCAACGAGGGCGATGAGGTCGGGGTGCAGGTTTTGGAGGTCAATCGGCCTCAGCGGCGAATCTCGCTTGGGATGAAGCAGGTCGAGGCCGACCCGTGGACGACTATCGATCAGCGACTCAAAGTGGGAATGCGCATCGAGGGGAAGGTCCGGAACCTGACGGACTTCGGGGCCTTCGTGGAGCTGGAACCGGGCATCGACGGGCTTCTCCACATCTCCGACATGTCGTGGACTCGGAACATCGGTCACCCCTCGGAAATTTTGAAAAAGTCTCAGTCGGTGGAGACCATTGTCCTCAATGTTGACAAAATCGCCCGGCGCATCTCCCTCGGTCTCAAACAGATCCAGCCCGATCCGTGGGAAAATATCGCGGAACGATATCCCCTCGGGTCCCGGGTAACGGGAAAGGTCGTCCGGATCACAGAGTTCGGCGCCTTTGTCGAGCTGGAGAAGGGTGTGGACGGGCTCCTTCATGTCTCCCAGATGGCCCGCCATTCTGTGAGCCGTCCGGAGGACGTGGTCGCGGTCGGGGATGAGCTGGTCCTCAAGATCATCAAGCTGGATCCAGCCGAACGCCGGATCGGCCTCTCGCTCCGGGACCTCCATGAGGACATCGTGATGACGACGGATGACTACCGGGAGGCTCCCTCCCCGGGCCGTGGAGGCCGCCGCCGGGACCGCGGGCGGGATCGAGGGCGAGGAGACGAGGACGAGGAGTAGACAGGCGTGGCCGGGCGGGCTCGAGCCGTCCTTCTCACCTTCGGAGTCATCCTCGGCATCTTCCTCGTATTCTTCACCGCGGTTCTCGCCTTGTTGGGTTACCTGGAGGGGGGGGAGATCCTTTCTTTCCCGGGGGAGCGCGTCGCACTGGTGGAGGTGGAAGGGATCATCCTCGACGCGGACGACGTCGTCCGCCAGCTCAAAGAGCACCTGGAGAATTCGGCGGTTAAGGCGGTCGTGATCAGGATCAATTCCCCCGGAGGGGTCGTTGCCCCCACCCAGGAGATCTACGATGCCCTGGGCCGGCTTCGAGACGAAGGGAAACCGGTGGTCGCGTCCCTCGGGAGCGTGGCGGCATCGGGAGGCTATTACATCGCCTCCGCCGCGGATCAGATCGTCGCGAACCCGGGAACCCTGACCGGCTCCATCGGGGTAATCATGCAACTCACGAACCTCGAAGGGCTCTTGAAAAAGGTCGGGCTTCGCTATGAGATCGTCAAGAGCGGGAAATACAAGGACATCGGCTCCTTCTCACGACCCATGACGAACGAGGAGCGCGCCATCCTTCAGAGCCTGATGGACGATGTCCATGACCAGTTCGTGGAGGCCGTGGCCAATGGGCGAGGACTTGACCGAACGGTGGTCCTGTCCTTGGCCGATGGGAGGATCTTTTCGGGGCGACAGGCCAAGGAGTTGAATCTGGTGGACGAGCTGGGGGGGCGCGAGGAGGCCATCCAGGCGGCGGCCAGCCTGGCGGGGATTACGGGTAAGCCCAAGCTCCTCTTCCCGAGGCGCCGGTTTTCGATCACGGACTGGGTCCAGGAGCGGTTTGGGGGGCGCTCCTTTCTCTTCCCCGCATCGCTTCCGCCATTCAAGACCCCACTGTATCTCATGGATTAGATCGCCAGGCTGTGACTCTTACACAATAACGCGGAGGTGACCATGGAACGGCGGAAGTTCATTCTCACGGCGGGGGGCGCGCTCGTGGCGGCCGGGGCCACAGCCGTCGTCGAGGCGCCCAACGTCATCGCCCAGCAGCGGTATCAGTGGCGGATGGCGACGAGCTGGACGCCCGCGCTGGACGTGCTGCTGGGGAGTGCCCAACGGTTCGCCAGGATGGTGGACGAGATGAGCGCCGGCCGGCTCAAAATTCAGGTCTTCGCCGCTGGGGAGCTGATCCCCGCGCTCGGCGTCTTCGACGCCTGCTCGCAGGGAACGATCGAGGCATTCAGCTCTGCCGCGTACTACTGGGCAGGCAAAGAGCCCGCGGCCCAGTGGTTCACTGCGGTCCCGTTCGGCCTCAGTCCTCAGGGCCAGGCTGCCTGGTATCAGCACGGCGATGGTCTCAAGCTCTGGGAGGAAGCG
>JACOUJ010000033.1 GCA_016177865.1 Candidatus Rokuibacteriota bacterium | reverse complement strand
TTCTACGCGGTCCAGGACGCCCTCTACCTCCGCGAGTTCGCCCGGGGGCTCTCGATGGCCGCGGCGCGGGCCCCGCAGGACGACTGGATCATCATGTTCAACGAGCACGCGGCGGGGGCGCTCCGGGTGGAGCGGGCGCTCCACGGGAGCTTCTTCCGGGAGTTCGGCCTCACCCCCGAGGCCGTCGCGGCGACGCCGCTCGCCCCGACCAACCTGGCGTACACGAGCTACCTCCTGGCGGTCGCGTCCGGGGCGCCCTTCCACGAGACGATCGCGGCGCTCCTGCCGTGCTACTGGATCTACTGGGAGGTGGGCAAGGCGCTGGAGCGCGCGGGCTCGCCCGATCCGCTCTACCGGCGCTGGATCGGGACGTACGCCGCGGAGGAGTTCGGGAGCCTCGTCCGCGCGGTGCTCGCCGCGACGGACGCCACGGCGGCGCGGCTCACCTCGGCCGAGCGGGACACGATGCGCCGCCACTTCCTCACGACGAGCCGGTACGAGTGGATGTTCTGGGAGATGGGCTACCGGCGGGAATCCTGGCCGGTCTGAGCCCGATCCCTGCACGGGCCGGCGCCACCTCCGCCTGGCCGTGGCAGAGCGAGGCCTTCACCAGGCCCGGCCGTCCGCGCCGAGCCGGTGAAGCTCCACCCGCACCACCGCCGCGGGCCGACCTTTGCCTGTGTGACGGTTAGTCGACGCCCGCGGCTATCCTGGTCGATCTGGGCGCCCGCGCGAGCGGTCCACGGGATAGTTTCGGCGGTTCACTTCCAGTTTGCGCTGAATCTCTTCAATCAGATTGATTCCGACGCGCTCGCAGAACAGCATGAGGGAGATTCCGATATCCGCCGCCTCAGCGGCGATGCGCTCCCGACGCGAGCCGTCTTGCGAATAGTCGTCCGCTTCTTCGTTTCCTACCCACCGATACTCGGCGAGCAACTCTCCGGCCTCAGAGGCGATCGCCATTGCCAGATTCTTCGGGTCATGAAACTGGCCCCATTCGCGCTCGACAACGAATGCTCGTAACTCCCGAAGCAATCCGTCAAGACGATCCATTTCCGTTCCTCGGCCTCAGCCCAAGAAGACTGTGTCCGCATGCCATTCCAGGAACTCCGGGCTTGGCCGTTCTTCGGCGTGCCGGGGCAGCCAGATGCTTTGCCCTCGAAACTGGTGGTAGTACTCGCCATTGTCGAAGTCGTCTCGCAGCCGACGGCTCACCTGAAACCGGTAGTCCGGGGCAACCGTAACGTACCCCCGATCGAACAACGTATGCACGTCCGTGCGCAGGAGAAGGCCATTGTCGAGGCGATGCGCGCCGCCGGAGCTTACCGGTCGAATGTGAGCGGCTTCCAGGACCGGGAGAGCCTTCTCACCTGTTATGGCGCACCGTCGCTGGTAGATATCGGTCACCATCACGCGGAACGCCCCCTGGCCCAGACGGTGGCGCACCAGGGTGGGCTCACCATACATCGGCGTTTCTACTTCCCGGACTCCAGCACCTGTCCACGGACCCCGGCGTCGCTGCACCACCACGTCCCACAGCTCCCGGCCCGGGCTGGCGGTGAGGTCGTAAGTCTTGCCCTGAACGATACTCCGGTGGAAATCTCCAGGAGCGGGAATCCAGTCCTCCCTCTCGAAGAAGAACGGATCCTGGAGAACGACGCAGCCGATGGTGTAGTCCTGACGGGCATCCGCCGAGGACCGGCGATACTTTTCGACCCGACGGCGCATGTCGGCAAGGGAAGCCGCGCCATTCTTCTCTCCGAAGGCTTCCCATGCCAGGCTCGCGGGGAGAAGCGACGCATGCGCGAAAAACCCCCCGCCCACGATGAAGTGGTCAGGGTAGTGCAGCTTGAACAAAAATGGTTGTCCCGGATCGAGTGTCGCAAAGACCCGACTGCCACTAGGCTGCCAGAAGTTGACTTCGTCAAGGTCGGGACGTTGTCGGAGAAAGCGGTACCAGTCGCTATCAGTGACGGCAATGTAGGCCCTGGGAGCTGCCTCCATATCCCCCGTCCGCTGCACCAATGCCCGATTGGACGGCCCGATCATAGCAGTGCCGTCCAAAACCTACCAGCCCGACTTGTCTCGACCTGACTTGCAGCTAGCCCTCGGCGGCCTCGGCGGGAGCGGAACACCGCCGGCGGGTGAACGAGAGGGGTGAGGGGCTCGAGAGCGCGGTCAATGTGGACCCAGCCATCTGGCGTCGGGATCCTTCGATGCTCGTTACCTCGGGTCCGCTCGAATCCTGTCGCCTCGCTTCCACCAGACCCGCTTGGCTCTTCGGGGGCCCAGTCGTCCCGGGGTGTCGGGGTCACTCGGCGACATGGAGCACCATCCGGACCGGGTCTGGCAGCTCGACGACCTGACGCTCCACGACCCACCGGCCGAGGCGAGCCAGCTCCGCCGCGAACGCGGCATAGGCCCCCCTCGGGAGGAGCAGCTCGATGACCTCCCCGTCCGGCACGACCGGGTCCGGGCGGCGGGCGAGCGGGCTGCCCCCCAGCCGCGTGATGGACTCGGTGATCGCCTCACCGGCCCCCTGACGGTGGGTGACGACCAGTCGCCCCGTCACGTCCACGGTCACGAGTGCCCGGAGGGAGAATCGGTGCACGCTCGGCATCGGCGGGTCTGCCGAGGGCGACCCTTGGGCTCCCGCGGGTCCAACGAGGAGCAGCGACCCCACGAGAGCCACCAGGGTCGCAGCGGGGGTCAGGCGGTCGCGAGGAGGGCGGACAGGGGAGGAAGCGCCCGCCTCCCGGCTCGCCGTGGTGGCGTCCCCTGTCACGCCGGGAGCCCGAGCAGAAGGATGACGGACCTCGAGACGGCTGGCTGCCGGCTCCGGACCACCCGCTTGAACGCCAGGCCGGAGTCCCGCCGCCCTACGGAGTGAGCTCGAAGGCCCCGATGTCGAGGGGCCCCGCATCCGGCCGGTCTTCGCCAGAGAGGTGCTTGACGTATTGTTCGAGGACGTCGTTGGCGGGAAGAACGCGCGGATGGAGCCCCGTCCCCGCGTCGATGGCGGCTGAGCCCGCGGCCAGACGGTAGTCCTGGCCGGCTTCGTCGACAAATCCCGGCGAAGCCCCTCCCACCGAGGTCCCGTCGTCATTCACCGTCCCCTTGAAATTGCCGAAGCTCTTGACCCAACCCGGCTTGATCCAGTTGTGGGTCAGATCGAGGACGCCGGAGACATCCAGCAGCGAAACGGTGTTGCCGCTGGCCGTCGCGTAGAAGATGGTGTTGCGGGCGTCGGCGTGTTCGTCGTTGGTGGAGAGGCGGAAGAGCGTGGTCCGGTCCGTCCGCCTGGAGACGACGGTGTTGTGGTAGAAGAACAGGATCCCCTTGCGGTAGTTGCGGACCCGGCCGTCGCCGCCGTAGTGGACGATCTGGCGGTTGCCGGCGCCGGCGGGCTCGATCAGGATGTTTCCGTACACGTGGGTTTCGCGGTACCGCGGGTCGGTCCGGATCACGACGCTGTCCTCGACCTCGACGAGGTCGAGCTGCCGGTTGCCCCCCTCGATCCAGTTGTACCGCACGACCTGGCCCGCCGACCGGTCTTTGAGGTTGTTGCCGCCGCAGCCGGCGCAGAGGGGACCGTAATGGTTGTACTGGAACGTGATCCCGAGGGCGGCGGTGTAGCTGTTGTGCTCGTAGATGCTGCCCACGTTCCCGTTGTCGTAGATGGAGTTCCCCTCGATCAGGATGTCTCGCGAGACCTCGGTATCGCTGGAGGCGACGAAGAGGCCATTGCCGGCGTCGTGCAGGACGGTGCCCCGGATGGTGATGTTCTCGCCCTTTTCCAGGTAGATCGTGGAGGCGTTGGCCGTGTACTTCTGGGTCGTTCCGTCATCCGCGGTGAAGGTGTACGGCGGCTTGGCGCTGCGGACCTCGAGGTTTTCGATCACGATGAACTTCGGCATGGTGTCCTGCGGGATGTTCGCCCCGCCGATCTTGATGACCCCGCGGGCCTCGGCCCAGTAGTTCAGCCCGCGCGCCGTGACGGCGCGGTTCCCGTCGATGACCGGAAGCTCGCCGCTGGGCCCCGGAACGCCGCGAACCGTGATGGGGGCCTCTACGGTGCCCTGGCGACAGATGACCCACTTCTCCTGGTAGGGAGTCGATCGCCAGTGAATCAGGACGGTGTCGCCGGGCAACAGGTACGCCCACGGGACATCCCCAATCCTCGTGTACGGCTTGTCCGGTCCAACCTCGTAGGTCGCCGCGTTCGCGGTCTGCGCAGCGGCCAGGATGACGAGCCCGAGCGCCATCCCGACACTGGCCGGAAGGATCGCGGCGCGGGTTTCCCTACGGCTCATCCTGCTCATCGATTACTCCTTCTGCCACGTTGTTCACCTGGCATTTGCGGCGCCACCTCTGGGCCGTCTCCACCCGGGCTGGCTTCGGACCGGACTCCCGCTCGTTCTCCAGCGTTGCCAGGGCGCACGGCGGTGGGAAGTCCGACATCGCCTCCTCGCGCCGGAAGCCCCGCTCGTCACTGAGGGGCGAGCCCTCGTCGAAGATGCCGCCGTAGATGCAGCGGCCGAGGTGCTCCTGAGTCAGAGATCCGTGAGGCTCAGCCCTTCTTACCGCTCTTGGTCTCCTCGTAGGTAAGGAACGCGGCCGAATGCATAGCGTCCCAGTCAACACGCACGCCGAGCCCGGGGCCGGCCGGGGCGTTGACGTAGCCTTCCGCATCCGTGCGGATCGTGTCGATCATGCCGAACTCGAACGCGGGGTAGGGCACGGGCTGCTCGAAGAAGGTGCAGTTCGAGTAGGCGAGCATTACGTGGAGGTTGGCCGCCTGGTTGAGGGTGTAGCCCCAACACTGGAGCTCCGCCGTCATCCCGGCCGCCTCCGCCAGGGCCATCACCTTACGGGCGGGGGTGATCCCACCCACCACGGCGGTGTCCACGCGCACGGCCGACCAGGCCTCAGCCCGGATTCCTTGGTATAGCAGCGTTAGGTCGAGGATCCAGTTGCCGGCGGGGAGGATGGGGATGTTCACGCGGCGCCGCAGGTCTCGGTACCCCTCGATGTCCTGATCGAGGAGCGGCGCCTCGAACCACGTGAAGCCCATCGCCTCGAGCTCGCGCGCTGCGCGGTATGCGCCGGACCGATCATAGCGCTGCTCGACATCGAGCATGAACTGCAGTCCCGAGCCCCCGAATCGCGCATGCACCGCGCGGGCCATCTCGATGTCGCGATCCACATCGCACCACGCGTGGAACTTCACGGCTCGGAAGCCCTCCTGTTGGAGCTGCGTAACGAAGTCGATGTAGGTCTGCGGGTCGCGCAGGAGGGGCGTGCTCGCGTACGAGCGGATGCGGGAGCGGGCGCCGCCGAGGAACTGGTAGAGCGGCAGCCCGGCGTGCTTGGCGGTGAGATCCCAGAGGGCGACGTCGATGGCTGAGAGGGCCTGCGGCGCGCCGGGCAGGTTGTGGGACTGAAGACGGTACCAGATCGCCTCGCGCTCAAGCGGGCAGGCGCCGATCAGCGGCGGGAGGAGGGGCCGGAGCGTCTCGGCGACGGACCGATCGTAGCCGTGCTCAGTGAACGAGTTGCTCGCGCCGACCCCCTCGAGCCCACCCCGGGTGGTGATCCGGACGATGTTGTTCGTCATGAACTGCTCGCCCATGTCCGAGGCCCACGCGTAGCGCTCGGTCTCGGGCCCGACGGCGTAGACCTGGACGCGCTCGATCTCTAGATCCTTCATGGGTCTCTCTCCTGTGACCGCACCGGGTGGGCGCTGACCGGGCCGACGACTCGCTTGGCGTGACTCCTCCCGCCAGCCCAGTCGGCTCAGGAACTCCTGAGGTTCGGTAGCACCGTCGCGTGCGGAAAGGGATTCCCGGCCCCCTCACTGGGATGCGCCGCGGCGAACTGCGGCTCGCCGAATGAACTCCTCGGATCCGGCGACGCTTGGCCTCCGGCGAGGCGCCCCTGCGCGAGGGGCACCGGAGGTCCACCTGATCGCGGCCGGTGTGCACCACAACTCAACCCGCCGCGTCCGGCAGTAGCTGCCCGCGCCTCTGGTGGCCGGACCGTGACACCGCCTGTATCGCCAGCCAGGCACCTTACTGCTGCGTTAAGCCGGCGTTCGGTCCACTCCCTGGTAAAGGTACTTCGATCGTCGCTCTGCGATTGCCATTCGAAAGGCCGCCATCGATTCCGGCGTGAAATCGACGCTCGGCCGGTGCTCCGCTTCGAAGTGGTTGAAGCTGTCGACGCCGCGCACGAGCATGGCGCTGTCCCGGTCACCTACAACTTGCTTCACATGGGTCGGCAGATACTGGATGTTGAACCCGATCCGCCTCTCGTCAGACCGGTTCGGTGCCGAGCCGTGGACCACCCTGCCATGGTGCAGCGACATCTGGCCTGGCGCAAGGATGATATCAATTGCCGTTCTCTCATCGACTTGGGCGGCGACTTCCTGACCGCGAGACAGGATATTGTCCTCGGCGAAGGTGTCGCGATGGCGGAGCTGTCGGGTGTGCGAGCCGGGGACGAACCTCACGCACCCGCTCTCCGGCGTGCTGGGGGACAGGGCCAGCCATACCGAAACGACGTCTGGCGGTTCGAGACTCCAATAGGTTAGGTCCTGGTGCCAGCTAACGAACCGCGGGTCGTGAGCCTCCTTGACGATGAATGTGGCATCCCAGACGAGGATGTTCGGGCCGATGATGTCCTCCACCGCATCAAGAATCTTCGGATGTCGGATAAGCTCGTCGGTGAAGGTCAAGGTCAGATGCGGCTTAGGCGCATAGTGCAGATTGCCGTAGCGCGCCTCCATGTACTCGAGACGCCGCCGGTACTCCGCCGCCTCCAAAGGAGACAGGACATCAATCGGGAAGACGCAACCATCCGACGCGTAGCGCTCGACATGTTGGCGGGAAAGATACTTCGGCATGTAGCCCTCCTTTTCCGCCTCGCGCAGCTTAGGCTGCCCCTCTCTGAGAACTCAAGTCGGTCGCAGGATATCACAATCGGCCGTGGACGGAGCCGTTAGGCGGCGTTTCGCGAGGCCCTGAGAGGGCTCTCTTCGACACCCGACTCTCACCGGGAGACTGCGTAGCGTCTCTCGATGAAGGCAAGCCCGCGCGCCACGATGACCGTGACGAGATAGTAGATGATGGCCACAAACGTATATGCCTCGAACGCACGAAACGTATCCGAGGCAACGATCATCCCTTGCCTCATGAGGTCCGTGACTGCCAGAACAGCGATCAGCGAAGAGTCCTTGAGCATGCTCACGAACGTGTTCCCGATTGGCGGAAGTGTTATGCGGAGAGCCTGTGGCAAGATCACGTACTGCATGATCTGTCGAGACGTCAATCCGAGGGTTCGTGAGGCCTCCGTCTGCCCCTTGGGAATCGCCTGGATTCCTGCCCGGAAAATCTCGGCCAGATACGCACCATACGTGATCCCCAGGCCCGCCACGCCAGCTGAGAAGGCCGAGAAGCTGATGCCAAACAGCAGGCTGACCCCGTAGTAGAGCCACACGAGCGTCGCGAGCAAGGGCACGCCTCGAAAGAAGTCGATATAGGCGATCGCGATGACACGCAATGCGGGCCACCGCGCGAGACGCGCCAGAGCGGCGATGAGCCCCAGCAGAATCCCGACCACCTCCGCGGCAATGGAAACCTCAAAGGTGATGAGGAGGCCCCAAGCGAAGGCAGGAACGTACGGGATAAGCACGTCCCAGCGGAATGTGTAAGGGGCCACTTGGAGGAACACCAGACCACTCACACCAGATCACCCAGGAAACGTCGCGTTCGTTCTTCCTTTGGGGCCGAAAAGATTCGTTCTGGCGGCCCCTCCTCAACGACGACTCCATGGTCGATGAAGAAAATGCGATCGGCGACGTTGCGGGCGAACCAGAGCTCATGCGTCACCACGACCATGGTCATTCCGTCCTCGGCCAGCTCCTTCATAACCTGGAGGACCTCCTTGACAAGCTCGCGATCCAGAGCCGAGGTCACCTCGTCGAAGAGCATGACCTTCGGCTGCATGGCCAAAGAACGTGCGATCGCCACACGCTGTTGCTGCCCCCCCGATAGCTGGCTGGGATAAGCGCCGGCTTTGTCCAGAAGGTGCACTCTCCTCAGCAGCTCGCGGGCTTCTGCGGTGACGGCTTCGCGACTGGTCCCTCTGACGAGCCGAGGGGCCAGGGTGATGTTGCCTAGAACTGACAGGTGAGGGAACAGGTTGAATTGCTGGAACACCATCCCAACGCTGCGCCGAGTCCGCTGATCAAAACGGGCACCGTCGATCCAGATCTCCCCGGAGTCCGGCACCTCGAGCTGTGCCAGGCACCGAAGGAGGGTCGTCTTACCGGACCCGCTTGGTCCGATAAAGACCAAGACCTCGCCGCGCGAGAGCTCGAACGAAATGCCTCGGAGCACCTTGAGATGCCCAAAATGCTTCTCCAGCTTGTTGACCCGAATCATGGGGTCGGCGGGCGTCGTGGGCGTGTTCACAGTGAGCCGCCACAGCTTTCTTCAGCCCGTCCCATCGAGAACATTACATGCGGGCGGGATGCCCCGCCCGCATGCAGCGAGTTGAGAAATCCCTCCTCAAAAGCCCCCGCGGAGCAGCTGGAGCTGCTCCAGCGGCGGCTCCCATCCGATGTCCTTCACGTACGTGCGACGGTAGTCACCCGAGTCGATCCAGTTTTGCACGAAGATGTCGACCCAGTGGGCGAATTCCACCTGGCCGCGCGGGACGCCACCTCCGGCCGGGAAGTTGATCAGATAGGGTTGCTTCCTTCCGGTGAGCGTCACCTTGGCGGAACCGGGGTGCTCCTTCAGGTAGCTGAGGGCACTCACATCGTCGGTGATATACGCATCGGCACGTCCCGTACTGACCTGCAGATACCCATCCAGCAGGTTCTGGATCGTGATTGTTTGGGCGCTGGGAAAGAAGATTTTCTTTCCCTTCTCGTTGACGCTGCCGAGTTGGACGACGACTTTCTTGTCCGGCTTGTTGAGGTGCGCCGCAACCGCCTTCACGTCAGAGGCGTCCGTTAGCGGCGCCTTTGGAGACACGACGACCACGAGGCCGGTGGCCTCGAACGGCTTGCAGAAGTGGATGACCTTGGCTCGTTCGGCTGTAATCGCCATCTGGGCGATGATGACATCGAATTTGCCGGCCTGAATGCCCGGAAGCAGTCCCTCCCAGGCGCTGTCGACGAACGCGACCTTGACTCCCAGGGCCTGTCCCATGTCGCGCGCCATGTCCACTTCGAAGCCCTGAGGCTCTCCATTCTTGTCCTTGAACATGATCGGAGGATACTGGAGGAAGGTCCCGACCCTCAGTTCCTTCCGATCGAGAATCTCGTCGAGTAGGGGCTTGCCTGATGTCTGAGCTTGGGCGTGGGCCACACTGCGCCCCATTAGGTTGGTGACGAGCGTGGAGGCGATAGCTACACCGCCTCCCGCCATCAGCATCTTGCGTCGGGACACCCGTCCCTTCGCGCCAGTCTCGGGCTCGTGAGATCGGCTCATCGTTCATGCCTCCTTCGTCTTGTCAGGCGTAAGACGCCGCCAGACCGGGCTGAACGGCATTTGCGGCTCACCGCGTCGACCTCACATCACCCCCTTCGTGCACGCTGGCCATCCGATGATACGCGGGTGCCAGCGACCCCTGCCGGCTCTCCGACGAAGAGCCTTGGCGCGACTCGGTAGCCGGTGACCTCGAGATCCCACTCTGGCAACCTCTCGCGTTAATGGTCTCGCACCCGCTGGCTTTGATACCGTCTGACACCTCTTGCGCCCGATGATCGCTCACGCCGCCACCGAATCCCTCACTTCGCCAACCGCAGCCGCCAGGATATCCGCCATTTCTCGAATCTGGTCTTCGGTAATGATGAATGGCGGTGCCAGCAGGATTTGGTCGCCGCATGTCCCCCCTTCGGCGTCTGCCATGCCGGGCAGGATACAAAGCCCGCGGCGCAGGGCTGCATCGACAATTCGAGACGTGACGTGCGCCTCAGCGGGGAATGGCTCCCTTGTCGCGGGATCCCGGACGAACTCGATGCCGACCAAGAGGCCGCGTCCGCGGATGTCTCCCACAATCCCAGCCCCCCGGAGACGATCCAACTCTTGGAGCAACCGTGTTCCCATTTGCGCCGACCGTTCGATAAGCTCGCGCTTCTCGATATACTCCAATACGGCGAGGCCGACAGTCGCGCTCAAAGGGTTGGCAGCGTACGTGTACCCCTGCGTGTGGATCGCGGAGCCGCGCCGAATCGCTTCCACGATCTTCTCGTGGACGAGCACGGCGGCGAGCGGGGTATATCCTCCGCTGAGGCCCTTCCCCGTCACGATGATGTCCGGTGTGATGCCCCAGTGGTCAATACCAAAAGGCAACCCCGTCCGGCCGACTCCGGTGATGGTTTCATCCGAAATCATCAGGATGTCGTACTTATCGCAGATCTGCCTGATGATCTCGTAATACTCTGGCGGAGGGGCCACTCCCGGCAGCGAGGCCCCGACGATCGGCTCGGCAATGAAGGCAGAGATGTACTCGGGACCTTCGAACTCTACCGTGCGCTCAAGATCCCCTGCGCAAGCGATTCCGCAGCTAGGGTAGGTCTTGCCGTATGGACACCGATAACAGTAGGGTGGGTCGATGTGGGGAAAGTCCTGCAAGTAGGGTACGAAGGGCCGTCGCCACTGGATCCGTCCCGACAAGGAGAGCGCCGCGAGCGTATTCCCATGGTAGCTCTGGCGTCGGGCAATGACCTTGTACTTGGACGCGTTCCCGCGCTCGAGATGGTACTGTCGAGCTACCTTGACGGCCGTTTCCGTAGCCTCCGAGCCCCCCGAGAGAAGGAGGACTTTACTCATTCCGGCAGGGGCCATCTCAATGAGCTTGCCAGCGAGCTGGGTCGCCGGCTCATTGGCGAAGAGACCCGAATAGATGAACGTAGCCTTGCGGGCCTGGCGTGCCATGGCCTCGGCGATCTCAGGGACCCCGTGGCCGATATTGACGACTGCGGCGCCTCCGCACCCGTCGATGTACCGGTGGCCCTCTTGGTCATATAGATAGATCCCTTCGCCTCGCTCCATGCGGATGTAGCGCTTCGTCATATCACGATACAGTAGCGCATCTCTGTCGATGGCTTGTCTCACCGCGCTTTCTCCATGTGCGGCTTCAGCATGCACATGGGCCACTAACCAGTCTGCCGGTGACCGTTACGATGCCGAAAGAGCCGCCCGCACAGCGCTCTGAAGATACTCAGCGGCTAAGGGCCCGTCAGGGAATAAGCGTGTCATATCCTGCGCCGTCGACGACTGGCAATCGGCGCCACGGTGTAGTTCCAGTCTCCGTGGAATCGCGCCGGTTTGAGGTTGACGTCTTCGACCTCCGCTTCGGTGATCTTGACCGC
>JACOUJ010000032.1 GCA_016177865.1 Candidatus Rokuibacteriota bacterium | reverse complement strand
GAGCCAGCAGAAGTGGTCCGCGACAGTTCCCAGCGGGGCGTGCCAAGGATCAGCAGCGAGCTTTCCCTTAAACGGCGACTTGGCCTTCAGGTCCTTCTCAGGTCTGCCACGGACCGACCGCCCGTCGCGGCGAGCCGCTTCACGATCGCTTCGCAGATCCGGCGGGGTAGGGTGGGGCCGACCGTGATGAAGGCGGTGAAGTAGGACACCGCCGCCGCCCCACTCTCGAGGAGCTGGACCGCCTTCTCGGCGGAATCGATCCCGCCTGTCGCGATAATCTCGATGGTCTCGCCAAACTCCTTCCTGAGCCGGCGAACATTCGCAAGCGTATTGGCGTAGAGGGCGGGGCCGGACAGGCCCCCAGACCCTTGGGAAAGTTCCGGCGCCGTCACCCGCCGCGTATTTCCGTAATTGATGATGGTGATGCCATTCTCCAGGGCCGCGGGCACGATGGCCGTGTAGTTATTGGCGTCGAAATCGGGGGAAAGCTTGACGATGAGCGGCTTCTCGGTGGCGGCCCGCACGGCCTTGAGCAAGCGACGCACCTGGTCGGGCTTCGACGATAACTCGTAGACCAGACGGGTGTTCGGAGAGGAAATATTGACCTCGACGAGGTCGCCGAACGGGCTCAGTCCCTCGACGAGGGTGGCGTATTCATCGATGGATTCGCCCGCCACGGCCACGATGAGCGGGACGTCGTGCGGAAGATTGCGGAACACGCGCCGGTAGACTTCGAGCCCTGGATTCTTGAAGCCGTTGCAATTCACGAATCCGCGCCCTTCAGGCGTTCGGATCCGGATCAGATTCGGTTCCGGGTGCCCTGGCCGGGGTGCGACGGTGATGCTCTTCTCTGGTAGAGGAGCTGATAGGTAAGCTCAGCAGCGGTTGGGATCAGCTCCATGGCCCTCTCTTTTTTCCACGCGGCCGCTAGGATACACTACCGGTACGGGGGCGGCAAGGATGGAGAGGGGAGAGGCGCCGCGCTTCGTCGCGGATTCCATGTTGGGCCGATTGGCCCGGTGGCTTCGGGCGATGGGATACGATACGCTCTACCTGGGGCGTGCGCGGGACGGAGACCTTCTCGAGTTGGCGAACCGCGAGCGGCGGACACTCCTCACGCGGGATCTTCGCCTGGCCCGGACCGCGGGCAAAGACACGGCCTACCAAGTGCGGGCCGAGCGGATCGAGGCTCAGCTCGCCGAGGTCGTCGCGGCCTTCGGCCTCGACCCCGAGACCGACCCACTCAGCCGATGCCTCGAATGTAACCATCTCCTCGCTCCGCTCGAGGCCGGCGACCTGCGGGGGCGTGTGCCTCCCCACATCCTTGCCTCTCACCGCAAATTTTCTGGTTGTGCGGTCTGCGGGCGCGTCTACTGGGAGGGCAGCCACGCCCAGCGAATGCGGAATCGCTTGCGAGCGATCACACCAGGGGCCACCTCGTAACAACATGGAGGTGGTGGTGCCGTAAGGAGGTCTCCTATGATCGCCAGGGACATCATGACGACCGACGTTGTGACCGTGAGCCCGGATACCCGGGTTGAGAAGATCGCGATTCTGCTCCTGGAACGGCACATCAGCGGAGTGCCCGTGACTGACGAGGAGGGCCGGGTCGTAGGAATTGTCAGCGAAGCGGATTTGATGCACTGGGGGGAACCGACGCTACAACGATCCTGGTGGCTCACGCTCTTCGCTGATGTGGAGGCCCTGGCAAGCCGATTCGTCAAGACTCACGGGTCTACCGCCAAAGACGTGATGACCTCTCCGGTCGTGACCGTCACGGAGGATATGCCGGTCACGGACATCGCCCGACTTCTCGAAGAGAGGCGGATCAAGCGGGTCCCGGTCGTCCGCGATGGTTACGTCGTGGGGATCGTGAGCCGGGCAGACTTGGTACGGGGTCTTGCGGCACGGGGGCTCAATCCGTCGAGGCCTGAGGCCCAAAATGACGGCGCGATTCGAGACCAGCTCTTAGCGACTCTGAAAGGGGAGCCCTGGGCGACGGACTTACCCTCGCTGAGCATTGTCGTGGACCACGGGGTAGTTCATCTCTGGGGGATCGTTCGGTCCGAGGAGGTGCGCGAGGCCCTCCGCGTGGCGGCCGAAGGTGTCGCGGGCGTCCTGGCGGTCGAGGACCATCTTTTCCTGTGGCGCCAGCTCAGACCGGCTGGTTAGTGGGAGGGAAGCCTCGAAACCTTGGACGCCGCTTCGCGATCTGTGTTGACACAGGTGTTGCAAGTGTGTAGATTTCAAGCCGTGGACGATTAGCTCAGTTGGCAGAGCGCTGGCCTCACATTCTTGACGAGACCCGCTGGTAAGTTGCGGATTTGCCAGCGGGTTTTTTCTTGCCTTGTTGGCTGGAGGCAGCCGGTCTTAGCCCGAATCGAGGGTGTCGTGGGCACAATTTCGGGCACGGTCCCGCCCCGAATTTCCCCTTTGACACCTATAACCCATGGGTTATAATCCATTAGACCTGTAGGTGTCGGTGTAGTGAGGGTGGAGGGAGCGGGTGAAGGGCGGGAAGGTTACGTGGACGACTGAGTGGTATCAGACGCTCGGGGGTGAGCCCCCGTTGAAGAGCTTTTTGGAGGGGTTGGCGGGGCGAGACAGGGATGAAGCCATTGCCGTGATAGAGCTTCTCGAGAAGTGGGGCAACCGGCTCCGTCCCCCAAGGTCCAAGCCGCTCGGCGATGGCCTTTTTGAACTCCGGGGCGATCAAGTGAGGATTTTCTACGTATTCCGGCCTGGCTCCGTGAGAGAGGGGTGTATTTAAGCGTCAGGATGATGGGCAGATTGGGGAAATTCGAGATGTGAGATTGGAGATGGGAAATGAGGAAGAAAACGGAGCTTCGTAGGTGGATTGATCAGCAGTACGCGGGAGACCCCGGCCTCAAGCAGCGGGTGGACGAGATCATGAACCAGATGGAGATCGAGCAGGGGCTCGTCGCGCTCCGGGAGCAGCGCGGCGTCTCACAGACCGCGCTGGCCAGGATCATCGGGGTGAGCCAGCCAGCCATCGCCAAGCTCGAATCCGGGAAGGCGAAGAACGTCGAGCTGAGGACGCTCGCCCGGTATGTGGCCGCGCTCGGAGGACGGCTCCGAATCGAGGTTGCTAGGGATAGGTCTCGGGAACGTCTTGGTCTCCGGCGAAAGGCGGCCAAGACATAGAGGCGGCGTGGCGGCCAAGCCTGGTGTTATGGCGAAGCACCGGGCATCCCGCGAAGAAGACCGGGACCGCCGTCGCCGTCCGCAACATGGTGAATGCGGGGATCCCCGAGCGGGTGGCCATGACGGTGACGGGCCATAAAACCCGGGCGGTCTTCGTCCGCTACCACGTCGTCAGTCCCGCCGACCTCCAGGACGTGGCCCGGAGGCTCA
>JACOUJ010000031.1 GCA_016177865.1 Candidatus Rokuibacteriota bacterium | reverse complement strand
GGCGGAGGCTCCAGCGGCTCCGCGGCGCCCTCTACGACTCGCCAACTCAGAACTTGGCGCGCTGGCTCGGGGCCCGAGGCCCTGCAATCACCATGTCGACCGCGTGCGCCTCGAGCGCCACGGCCATTGGCGTCGGTGCGGACCTCCTTCGCCAAGGAGTCGTAGATGCCGTGGTGGCTGGTGGTTACGATGTCTTGTGCCGTTTCGTGATGCGAGGGTTCGATGCGCTCCGCTCGCTGACGCGTGAGGAGATGCGGCCATTTGACCGGCGTCGGAGTGGACTCCTCTTGGGTGAGGCGGCGGCGCTTGTGCTCATGAGGCGCGAGGGCGACGCGGGCGCCCGACGCTTGGGCACGCTACTGGGTCATGGGAGCGCGAGCGACGGATGGCATATGGCTGCTCCCGAGCCCGACGGGCGCGGTCTCGAGCGCTCCATTCGCACGGCCATGAGGGAGGCCGGGGTGGAACCCCAAGATGTGCACTTTGTGAGCGCTCACGGCACGGGAACCCCGCTGAACGACCGGATCGAGACCGCGGTGCTGAAACGGGTCCTCGGCCCCAGGGCTCACCAAATTCCGGCGAACTCGATCAAAGCGGCGATGGGGCACACCATGGGGGCAGCGGCCGCTTTGGAAGGAATCATGTGCCTCCTGGCTTCCCGCCATGGCCAGATCCCGCCGACTCTCAACCTGGAAGAACCCGACCCCGACTGTGACCTCGACTACGTGCCGGGTGTGGCGCGGTCGGCTCGGCCCGAGGTCAGCCTAAGCACGTCCCTCGGTTTCGGTGGCTGTAATGCCACTCTCGTCCTCGAAGGCGGGACATCGTGAGGGCCCCCGCACTTCGGGGACTGGGCCTCATTACCGGGTGGGGGCGTGGGGCGACTGCCATTCCAGGGGACGCGCTGAGCGCCGCAGGCGGTCGCCACCTGCTTTCGCTGGGCCGGCCATCCCACGAGGGCGAGCGGTTCCGCCGCGCCACGCGGGAGTGCGTGCTGGGTATTGCTGCCGTAGAGGCCATGCTAAAGGATGCCTGCGCTCCCCGTGAGGCGATCGCCGGGGAGCGCACGGCGCTTCTCTACGCGGCCGCCGGAAGCTACGCCGCTTCGAACCGACTTTTCATCGAGCGGGGCATCGGCGGCGCGTACTTCCCTTACACGGCCCCCGCTGCGGTGCGTGGAGACCTTTGAGGAGTGTGCGGATCTCTATGCCGTTTCCGACCGGCGCACGGGGCATCCTCTCGTCGAGGCTGCGGCGTCCCTGTGGCTTGAACCGGGGGTGGGGGCTCTTTCCCTCGAAACCCATCGGGGTGGGCCTGCTTCCGACCATTCTGAAATGCGCCGGCGGCTCGGCGAAACGTTCGCGTGTGAGCCGTTGGCCGTCTTGGATCTCTGGCGTCATGGCAGTGTCGGAGTGCCACTGTCTCTCTACGGTAGGTGGCGGGGGGAAACGGCGCGCCTGTCGTGGACCGATGTGACAGTGCCCCGGACCCAGGCGCCACGCTCGCACACGGCTGGCACATGATGAGACGCGTGGGGTCGTGGTCCTCGAAGAATGGCTGATGGAGGAAGGGTTGGCGTGACGCAGAAGGAGGTCCTGGACGACCTCAAGGCGATTCTCGTGGAGCGCCTCATGTTCGACCCGAGCCGTGTCGCCGAAGTGACGTCTGAGACGAGGTTACCCGCAGGTGTCGAAGGATCGCTCGGGCTTGACTCACTGGATTTTCTCGAGCTGTCGATCACGATCGAACACCGGTTTGGGATCGTGATTGACGGCGAGACACAGGATTTGACCGAAACGTTTCTTTCCCTGGACAGCCTGTCGCGGTTTGTGCTGGCCAGGATGGGTGTGGCGTGATCCCGGCCGTGGAACCATGACCAAGATTGTTGTGAGCGGCCTCGGTGTGGTGAGCCCCTACGGAGCGGGCGCCAAGACCTTTTGGGCCGGGCTCGTAGCGGGCGCCTGTCCTATTCGACCCATCACCCTCTTCGACACTGATGGGTTCCGTTCGCGCATCGCCGCTGAAGCCCCTGCCGACGTCGTGGCTGGGCTTGCTCCCTCCCGCCGGCGGTCTCGCGGTGATCGTCTCGCCCTGGCGGCAGCGCACGAAGCCGTGGCAGATGCCGGACTCTCTCCCCGAGACCTGGCGAGAGCGGCCCTCATCGTCGGCGCCATCGGGGGTGGCATGCTCGAGGGCGAAGCGTGTTACTGGGAGGAGGCTCAGAGCGGGCGCTCATCAACCCGCCGCCGGGCGTTCCGCTCGATCCTGCCATCGAGTCACGCCGAAACACTGGGCCACGAGCTCCGTTTGGGTGGACCAAAAGAAACCGTCGTCATGGCGTGCGCCTCCGGCGCTGCCTCCATCGCCCTGGGCGCCGACCTGATCCGGGACGGTGTCGTCCCCCTGGTTCTGGCCGGGGGAGTGGATGCCCTCACGCGGATCTGTTTCATGGGCTTTAACGCGCTCAAACTCCTTGATCCCGAGCCGTGTCGCCCGTTCGACCGCACTCGGCGAGGCATGTCCGTTGGGGAAGCGGCGGCCTTTTTGGTGCTCGAGGACGCAGAACACTGTGAGGCGCGCGGCGGGCGGGACTATGGAAAACTCCGAGGCGCGGGGATGACGACGGATGCCCATCACATCACCGCCCCCCATTCGGAAGGAGAGGGAATGATCCGCGCCATGACGTTGGCCCTGGACGCCGCGCGCGTCACGGCGGCCGAGATCCAATATGTAAATGCGCACGGTACCGGTACGCAGCAGAACGATCGCACGGAGGCGCTCGCGCTTCGTCGAGTCTTCGGCGACGGCGGAGTGCTTGTGAGTTCGATCAAATCGATGGTGGGCCACACCATGGCCGCTGCCGGCGCCATCGAGGCGGTAGCCACCGTCCTCACACTCCAGCATGGCGTGATTCCCCCAACCGCCCATCTCACCGACCTCGATCCTGAAATCCCCTTCGACTGCATTGCCGGTGTGGCGCGTGCGTCGCAGATTGAACTGGCGCTGTCCAACTCCTTCGGGTTCGGCGGCCAGAATGCCACCCTGGTGTTTCAGAAATGAATGAGGAACGCCGAGTCGTCATTACCGGGATGGGGACGGTGAACGCGTCAAGCACGGGCGGGACGGACGCAGTACTGAGTTCGCTGGCGCTCAGGCGCCCGACTATTCGCACAGTGCGTACGTTTGCTATTGACGGCTGTCCAAGTTGTCTCGGGGCTGAAGTGGAGGAGTCGGTGTTGACAACCCGGCTGCATCCGGACGTAGCCCGACGGCTGTCCCGCGTCTGTCAGCTCACGGTGGTCGCGTGCCGTCTCGCAGTAGAAGATTCAAGGATCGAGGGGGGTCCCCAGCTCGGCGTCGTCGTCGGCACGGAGTACGGTGATATCCGCTCGACCGTGGATTTTGTGGAAGGGTTCATTCGATATCGTCACTCGGGTCTCTCTCCTATGACTTTCCCCAACGTGTTGATGAGCTCGATGGCGGGAGCCGCTGCGATTGCCATTGGGGCAAAGGCCCCTTCGGTGACGGTCAACCAGGCGACCGTTGCAGGGGATCTGGCGGTGGCGCGCGCCGCCGCATTGGTGGCCGGAGGACGGGCAGCGGCCGTGGTCGCTGGAGGCGTGGACGAGCTCTGTGAGGCTCTATATCGACGTCTGGCCCAGATGGGGGCCCTCTCGCCCATGCGCGGGATGGGGGTAGAAGGGTGCCATCCCTTCGCTCCGGATCACAACGGCCCGGTGCTCGGGGAGGGAGCCACCTTCCTCGTGCTGGAAGATCTGGCGTACGCGCGAGCGAGAGGCGCGACGATCCGCGCCGAGGTTTTGGGTGCCGCGTGGGGGAACATCCCGACGGCGCCTCACACGGCGCGCCCCTCCCAAGCCGACGCTCACTCTCCCGTCCTTCGTCTCCTGGATCATTCGGGGATCGCTCCAAGCGCTCTTGCCCGATGCTACGGATCTGGAAACGGAGACCCTGAGGTCGACGACTGGGAACGCGCACTGCTTGCCCGGGACCTTCCCGATCACTCGTGCCGGCCCGGCCTCTCGCCGCCTGTCTCCCTGGCGCCGCTGTTTGGCCAACACGCCGGGCTTGGTGCCCTCCGGGTGGCGGCGGGAGCGCTCGACGTCAGTCAAGGGACAGGGCCGGTGCTCGTGCATGGCATCGCGCGGGGCGGCTGTCGCACCGCCATCCTCGTTGGCTCTCCGGTATGAGTTCCCGTTCCCGGTGGCGGCGACAGCTCACCGCGATCGCGAGGGAGTTGGTGCGCTCCTTGACTGGCTCCCGCCGAAAGGCGCGGCACCGGGAATTAGCGGAGTTTACCGTCCCCTACCGGTATAGTCTCGCCGCGCTCGCGACGGCGGTCGGGGTATTCGTTTTCCGTCGCGCCGTGGAGACGTGGCGAGGCTTGCGTCCCGCGACAGGCTTGGCGCCCCATGATCTGGGCGGCGAGGCCCGAGCGCTCGTCAATCGCCAACCGCGTGAGTCTTGCGGGGATGGCGAGTACGATGTGGTCGTGATCGGTGGCGGCCCTGCCGGATCCACGGCGGCCACCTTCCTCGCGCGCGCGGGCCTCTCCGTGGCGCTTGTGGAACGGGAGCAATTCCCGCGGTTCCACGTCGGCGAGTCACTGCTTCCCGCGAACTTGCCGG
>JACOUJ010000030.1 GCA_016177865.1 Candidatus Rokuibacteriota bacterium | reverse complement strand
GTGGACAAGATTCAGATCGGGGACAAGATGAAGAGTGTGCGCATCCTGGACGAGTAGGGCGTGAACATATTTGCTCGGTGTCTTCTTGGAGCTTGCATCGCCCTCGCAGGGTCCATCGGTCCGGCATGGGCACAATCCCGGACGATCATACTGGCCACGACCACGAGCACGCAGGACTCGGGCCTGCTCGACGTGCTGGTGCCGATGTTTGAGAAGAGGACGGGCTACACGGTCAAGACCGTGGCTGTGGGCACCGGCCAGGCGCTGGCGCTGGCGGCCCGGGGCGAGGCCGACGTGACCCTGGCCCACGCGCCGAGTCTGGAGAAGAAATACGTGGCGGCAGGGAAGATGCTCGATCGTCGGCTCGTGATGTATAACGACTTCGTCATCGTCGGGCCGGGCGAAGACCCCGCCAAGCTCAAGGGCCTTCGGGAGGCCAGGGAAACCATGAAGCGGATCGCCGAGAGCCAGTCCCGTTTCGTCTCCCGAGGAGACAATTCGGGCACGCATAATCTGGAGCTTGCGCTCTGGAAGGCGGCCGGGATCGAGCCGAGGGGGGGGTGGTACATCGAGTCGGGCCAGGGAATGGGGCAGACGCTCGGGATCGCCAGTGACCGCAAGGCGTATACGATCACTGACCGCGCGACCTTCCTCGCCTTTCAGAAGCGGATCGCGGTGGAGATCCTGGTCGAGAAGGACCGGCCGCTCCTCAATCTCTATTCGGTCATGCAGGTCAACCCCGCCAACGGCCCGCGGGTCAACGCGGCGGGCGGCAGGGCGTTCGCGGAGTTCATGCTCTCGCCCGAAGCGCAGGCCGTGATCAGGGGCTTCGGCGTCGAGAAGTACGGCCAGCCACTGTTTGTGCCGATCGCAGGGAAGAAGGACGAGGACTTCTAGAGTTGAGCCTGCTGCTTGACGGGCTTCGTCAGGCCCTCGCCCTCCTCGGGGCCGGGGACTCCGAGATCTGGGCGATCCTCTGGCTCTCGCTTCAGGTCTCCGGGAGCGCGACCTTCCTGGCTCTCGGGATCGGCATCCCGGCAGGCGCGACTCTCGCGCTGACGAGCTTTCCCGGTCGCACGATCCTCGTCAGCGCCGTGAACACGGGGATGGGATTGCCGCCGGTCGTGGTCGGGCTCTTCGTGACCATGCTTCTGTGGCGGAGCGGTCCCTTTGGGAATCTCGAGATCCTGTACACGCCCGCGGCGATCGTGCTGGCGCAGGCCGTCATCGCCTCGCCGATCGTTATGGGGATCACGCTCGCGGCCGTCCAGAACGTGCCGGAGAAGTTCCGGCTCCAGCTTTATGCCCTCGGCGCCTCCCGCCTTCAGATGATCCGGGTGGTCCTCCGCGAGGCGCGCCTGCCGATGCTGGCGGCTGTCATGGCCGGCTTCGGCGGCATCATCTCTGAGATCGGCGCCTCGATGATGGTCGGGGGCAACATCAAGGGGCAGACGCGCACCCTGACGACAGCGATGGTCCTCGAAACCGGCAAGGGGAACTTTGAGGTGGCGATTGCCCTGGCCCTCCTCCTCCTCGTGCTCATCTTCCTCGTCAGTTGGGCGCTGACCTCGATCCAGCAGCGCCCCGGGCCCGGCTGATCCGAGCGCGGCGGGGCGTTTCGCCCGGGCTGATTCCGAGAGAGGCAATGCTATCACCGGAGTGTCCTGACCGAAGGCGCCTTGACACGCGATTGCCCTGATGGAATAGTCTCTACTCGTAGTATGAACGCGGCCGTTTCGTCGAACCCACGGAACCGTCGGTGGGCGCGGGCGCTCTTGGGGGTTGGGCTGGCCTCAGCCACCGCGGTTGCCACTCCCGCGGGCGCCCAGGAGATCACCTTCTCCGTCGCAATAAGCATGAAAGAAGCAATTGAAGAATTGGGGCGCGCCTTCAAGCAGGCGCGACCGGGTCTCACTCTCCGCTACAATCTCGGCTCCTCAGGCGAGCTCCAGAAGCAGATCGAGGCGGGCGCCCCGGTCGACCTCTTCCTCTCCGCCGGGCAGCTCCAGATGGACGAGCTGGAGAAGAGAGGTCTGATTATCCCCACAACACGAAGGGTGTTCGCGCGCAACATCTTGACGGTCGTCAAGCCGGCCGACTCGCGACTCGACATCACCAAGCCAGCCGACCTTGCCGGCGCGCGGGTCGGGAAGATTGTGATCGGCAATCCAAAGACGGTCCCCGTCGGCCAGTACTGCGAGGAGAGCCTACGCACCCTCGGGATCTGGGAGCGCGGTCGGTCGAAGCTCATCTTTGCGGAGAATGTCCGCCAAGCCCTCGACTACGTCGCGCGGGGGGAGGTGGATGTGGGGTTCGTCTACACGACCGATGCCGCGCTGCGCGCAGATCGCGTCAAGGAGGCCTTTCGCCCACCCGAGGACACGTATCGGCCGGTCGTCTATCCGGCGGCGGTGGTCAGGGACACAAAGCATCCGGCCGTCGCCCAGGCATTCATCGAGCTGCTCTTGAATCGGGATGGGCAGGCGGTTCTCTCACGGCTCGGCTTTCAGCCGCCGCCGGTAGGTGTCCGGTGAGCCCGGAGAGCCTGAGCGCCCTTTCTCTCTCGGTCCGCGT
>JACOUJ010000160.1 GCA_016177865.1 Candidatus Rokuibacteriota bacterium | reverse complement strand
TTCCTTCTCCAAGAAGAAGTCGAACTCGACCCGACCGCCCCCGCCGAAGTTCCCGGATTGCCGGTTCTCCCCTTCCTCGTCGATCTCAGAGACCGAGAGACGAGTGAGCGGCCGGACATCCCCGCCCTGCCACCCCCGGGGCGTGGCGACGAGGATGATCTGCTCCTCCGCCCAGAGCGTCGCCATGACCTGGGTGATCCGTCGGTCGTACTCACGAGCCAGCCGATCCACGTCGTGGAGGAGCGCCACCTTGCGATCCCGGGGCGCGTCCACAGGCGCCTTGGAAAGCCCGTAGAGGTCATGCGGGCGCCCCTCAGAGTCCACCCGGACCACCGCGGAGCTGCCCCCCCGATCAGCGATATACTTGGCGCGGCTCGCGGCCAAGGCGAGCCGATCAAGCGTGATCTGATCCGTGTGGGCATAGCCCGTCCGCTCCCCAGCCTGGGCTCGGACGCCAGCCCCTTGACTGACGTGCCGCGAGGCCCGCTTGACCTGGCCCTCCTCGAGGGACAACTCCTCGGAGACGGTGTACTCGAAGTAGAGGTCGGCATGATCCACCTGCCCGCCGACCAGCTCGGCAAAGACCCGCTCCAGACTCCGGTCCGTCATGCCGAAGCGGTCGGCGAAAAATTTCTCGGGTTTCACCAGTTGGGACATGCGCTATTTCCTCTCCGTCATATACCGCTGAATGATTTCGTGAAGCTCCCTGAGCCCCCTCAAGAGCGCGGGACCCGGGGCGAGGATATCCGACGACTTCATCTCGAAGATTCGATTCTCGCGCACCGCGTCAATCGAGTCCCATCCAGCACGCTGGCGGATCTTTTCCGGATCGACCCTTTTCCCGCACCAGGATGCGACGATGATCTGCGGATCCCGCCGGATCACCTCTTGGGGATCGACGACGCGCCCCGACGCCATGGGTTCAGCGCGAAGCTCGGGGAAGATATCCCGACCGCCTGCGATCTCGATCAGTTCGCTCACCCAGGTAATGCCACTGATCAGCGGGGCGTCCCACTCCTCGAAGAAGACCCGCGGCCGGTCGGGCCAGACGCTCGAGTACTCCCGCACTTGCCGGACCTCGTCCTGCAAGTCGCGAATCAGCCCTCGCGCGGCCTCCTCTCGACCGAGGACCCCGCCGATCAGAAGGATCGCGCGGTAGACCTCCTCCAGGCTTCGCTGGTTGAGGGCCAGTACCGTGACCCCAGCCCCGACCAGATCCCGAACAATATCCCTCTGAAGGTCGGAAAAGGCCAGGACCAGGTCAGGCCTCAACCTCAGAATCTTCTCGAGCTTGAAGCTCGTAAATCCGCCGATTTTTGGCTTTTCCCTGGCCTCAGGCAGGGTCGTCGCCCCCGAGACCCCGACCACCCGGTCCCCCGCTCCCAGGGCATACACAGTCTCCGCCGTCTCGGCGGTGAGACAGACGATGCGCTGGGGGTATGCCGGGAACGAGGTTCCGTACATGGTGAGACAATTTCATCGTACCATAGCAGACGAGTCACTCCAATGGCAGCCCGTAAGTAGGAGGGAACTCCCTCCGACGACGGGAGGATCTCCAGTCCCAAACAGGGGATCGCGGTTCATCCTCCGGGTCATTGGCTGACGGGGCCAGTTACTGGTGCGGACGCCTCAGATTTTTGAGGCTTTCGGCTCATTGAGTCGGCCGCGGCGGAAGGGTTACACTACGCGTGGGTTGTGGGACTCCGGGAGCGCGACATGGCAGCTCCACCTGGCTGAGAGGGCGCGCCGTTGGGAGGTGAGGCTGGCGGCGCGCGGCGGAGGGGGTAAAAACCCTGGACTCCCGGCGCACGTCGGGAGGCGTGGCCCCGAGGGGCGCGCAACAATCGAGAGCCCGGCGCATTGGTCGCCGGGCTTGATTTTTTGGGGAGCTAGACGAGGCGATCGGGCAGGAAGGGCTCCACGGGAAGAGTGGGGCGCTTTCCCGTCACCCACTCCGTCATAAGCTGGGCGGTGATGGGGGCGAGGAGGATGCCGTTTCGGAAGTGACCTGTGGCCACAAAGCAGCCCTTGAGCCCGGGCCACGGGCCGATCACCGGGAGCCCGTCGGCCACCGCAGGACGAAGGCCCGCCCAGCTCCGTAAGACTGGCCGCTGGGCCAGGGCCGGCACAGCGGCGAGCGCCTCGGTGAGAAGCCACTGGAGCCCTTCAGGCGTGACGTGCTTCTCATAGCCGGCGCGCTCCACCGTGGCCCCGATCAGTAACTCTCCGCTCGGTCGAGGGACCAGATAGACCTCGTCCCGATAGACACAGTGGCGGATGACGGACGGGATCGTCTGCACGGCCAGCATCTGGCCCTTCACCGGCTCGACTATGAGCTGAGGTGTAAGCCCGTGGAGCATGCCGCACCACGCTCCGGCGGTCACGACGACGGCCCCGGACTCGATCGTGACGTTTCGCCCTCGAACCCCTCCTACGCGGTCCCCTTCCCGGAGGATCTCTTCGACCCCGCTCCCCAGGACAAACTCGACCCCTCGGCGGGATGCGGCCTGAACAAAGGCGGTGACCAGACGCGGGTTATTCACCCAGTGATTCCCCCGGAACAAAATGGCGCCACGGATCTTTGGACCTACCGCTGGCTCGAGGCGCCGTACGTCATCGGGAGACAGAAGCTCGGCCCCCGGCGGAATCTGCCCGTTGAATTCACTCTCTTCGGGAAGCAGATGGAGGTGGCCCGTGGTCTGGCGCTCGATATCCACCCCGGAGGCCTCCCTTAGCTCATCCGCAAGGGGACCGTACAGGTCGCGGCTCATTCGCGTGAGGAGGGCATAGGGACCTTCCCGGCCCTCTAGTGTCTCGGCAGCCAACATTCCCGCTGCCGCCCCGGAGGCCTCGCAGCCGGGTTGACCCCGCTCCACCACCGTGACCCGGAGACCACTCTTCACCAGCTCCCACGCAATCGCGCAGCCGATCACTCCCGCCCCCACAATGACCACGTCGGGACGGCTCATTGCCGAGCCTCCAACTCCTTCAAAAAGTCCCGCGTCGCGCAGCCGGGGTCCGGTGCCCCGAGAAGGGCGCTGATCGTCGCCACCCCGTCGGCCCCGGCCTCTTTGACGGCTCGGACGCGCCCGGGCGTAATTCCGCCGATGGCAAACAGCGGAAGGGAGATGGTCTGTCGGACGGCGCGTAGGGCATCGAGTCCCTGTGGCGGGCCGTAGGGGCGCTTGGACGGGGTGTCAAAGACCGGGCCGAAGACGATGAAATCGGCGCCGCCCGCTTCGGCTTCTTTGGCTTCCGCCACGCTATGGCTGGAGGCGCCAATCAGCATGTCCGGTCCGACGATCTTCCTCGCAGACTCCGCGGGAAACGAGTCGCCCGGCAGGTGGACGCCGTCAGCCTCGAGGGCGAGGGCGACGTCAATCCGATCGTTGATCAAGAGCGCGGCGCCGTACCCACGCGTGAGCTCACGCAACTCCGTCGCCAAAGCGAAAAGCTCCCGTGTGGTCAGGTCCTTCTCCCGAAGTTGGACGGCCCGAACTCCGGCGGCCAGACACTTCTCCACGACCTCCAAAAGCGGTCGCCCACTCGTTTGCTTTCGATCCGTCACGAGATACAGAGAAAAATTCACCCGACTCATTGTCAGTTTATCGGATGGCCCGGCCTGGGAACCCCAGCGAGCGCCTCATGGCCAACGAGG
>JACOUJ010000159.1 GCA_016177865.1 Candidatus Rokuibacteriota bacterium | reverse complement strand
GGAGGAGCCGACCGGAGCGTACGCGGTTGTACGTGAGGATCGGCGACGACTGAGAACGACGAGATGCGATGCTTATCGGCACGGCGCTAGACTCGGAGCGGGTCTTGTCGAGAAAGGCCGGGAGGGATGACATGAGCGGACGCTGGATCGTCGGAATCGGGTTGGGGGTCCTGATGACCGCAATCGGGCTCTCAGCGGGCGAAGCCCAGTCAAGGCCTCCTGGGGCGGCCGGTCCGCAAGAGGCAGAGGTGTTGACCGTGGCTGTGGACCCCGAGAATCGGCAGCCCATGGTCATCCTTCGAGGGAAACGGGACAGGCGCCAGCTCGCCATGGTCATCGGCTTCTTCGAGGCAGAGCGGATCGCGATTCCCCTGCAGGGGGTCACGACGCCTCGCCCGCTCACGCACGATCTCTTCGTCACTCTCTTTGGCCGCCTCAAGGTCAGCCTTTCCCAACCCCCCACTTTTGAGCGGCCCGCTGGAGCGGAACTGATGGCCGACGATCAGAGCTGGGCCATCCAGCGGCGATTGGGTGACCAGCTCATCAAGCTGGAAGGCGAG
The DNA here is from genome assembly GCA_016177865.1 of Candidatus Rokuibacteriota bacterium. Lineage (GTDB taxonomy): Bacteria > Methylomirabilota > Methylomirabilia > Rokubacteriales > JACOUJ01 > JACOUJ01. The sequence continues at coordinate 2,991 of JACOUJ010000159.1, read as the reverse complement.
TATGGCACGCTCAAGGGTCGGGTTGAGGTCAGCCTCTCGCCTGAGGTGGGTTTTGGGGAGATCGGTGGGCTCTCAGAGGCCAAGCAGGCCATCCGGGGCCTCTCGGTCGCGCTCGTGGCCCCGGAGCGTTACAAAGAGTGGGGGATCACTCCGCCCAAGGGGGCGCTCCTCTACGGGCCTCCGGGCACCGGCAAGACGCTGCTCGCGCGCGCGCTCTCGACGTTGGCCTCTGCCATCTTCTATCATCTGAAGCTCACCAACATCACGTCGAAGCATGGTCCTAAGACCGCCGAGCTCATCCAAAACGTCCTGGCTCTCGCCCCAGGGGAGGGGAAGGCGGTCGTTTTCCTGGACGAGATTGATGCCCTCTGCCTCGAACACCTCCTCCCCCCCGAGCAGGCCCGCGAGGCGAGTTGCCAACTCGTCGCGAGCTTTACCGAGAAACTGGACGCGATGGGGGCGTTCTCCAATGTGGTGGTCCTCGGAGCGACGAACCGGCCCGACGTGATTGACTCGGCGGTCATTGCCCCGGGCCGGCTCGACCGCCTGATCGAGGTTCCGCTCCCCGAGGGGGCGGCCATTCGCGAGATCGCTGAGATCCACCAGGCGAAGGCAGAGCAGGCGGCGAGCCGTCACCTCTTCGAGCCCCTGGCCTACCCGGATCTCCTCCCGCGGCTCGCGGGGATGAGCGGCGCTGAGATCGCCGAGATTATCCGGCGGGCTCTCGAGGGGAAGGTCCAGCAAGCGGCCGGGGGCGAGAGCCCTGGCCTGGTGACGATCCAGGATGTCCAGCGCGAGATTGATGGGTACCGCCGGATCAAAGAGGTGGTCGAGAAGATCCGCTACGGCCAGTATCTCTGACGCGCTCTCCTAGCGTATAGTGATCGCTCATGCCAACAGAAACCACAATTCGGGTGCGCTATAAGGACACCGATGTCATGGGGATTGTCTACTACGGCAACTACCTGACGTATTTCGAGGTAGGCCGGGTGGAGTACCTCCGGGAAAGGGGGTACCCGATGTCGGAGGTGCAGCGGAAGATCCATCTCCCGGTGGTTGAAGCGGCGGTAAAGTACCGTCGGCCAGCCCGTCTGGATGACCTTCTCCGTGTTCGGACCTGGGTGGGCGAGCGGCGGCGAGCCAGCTTCACCTTCCGCTATGCCGTTCACCATGGGGAGACCCATGCTCTCATCGCCACCGGCCAGACTCGCCACTGCTGCTTGGAGCCGGAGAGCCAGAAGCTCGTCTCCGTACCTGAGTGGCTTGGCACGATCCTTCCGGTGGAGAAGTGGGAGTCCCCTGACGACTAACCCCCGCCCCATCGCCGAGATTGCTTACGCCCTCGGGCTTAGCGACGACGAGTGGGTCCCGTACGGGCGCCTCATGGCCAAGGTCCGCCTCGCGGCCCTTCAGGCGCGAAAGGATCGCCCGAATGGCAAGTTGGTCGTCGTCTCTTGCATTACCCCGACGCCGACCGGTGAAGGGAAGACTACGATGACGATCGGCCTCGGCCAAGGGCTCCAGAGGGTCGGGAGACGTCCCGTCATCGCCCTTCGGCAGCCTTCCATTGGACCGACCATGGGACAGAAGGGGGGCGGAACCGGGGGCGGGCGGTCTCTTCTCACCCCCATGGAAGAGATTAACCTCCACTTCACGGGCGATTTTCACGCTGTCACCTCGGCACACAACCTCCTGGCCGCCCTCATTGATAACCACATCTTTCACGGGAATGACCTTGGCATTGACCCCCGTCAGATCTTCTGGCGTCGGGTCATGGATATGAATGATCGGGCCCTCCGACAGATGGTATTGGGGTTGGGCGGCAAACAGCAGGGCTTTCCGCGAGAGGATGGGTTTCTCATCACCGCCGCCTCCGAGGTCATGGCCTTGCTCTGTCTCGCCGAAGACTTCGCGGATCTGAAGGCCAGGCTCGGGAAGATCCTGGTGGGCCTCACCTTCGGGGGGAAGCCCGTGCTGGCCGGAAAGCTCAAGGCCACGGGCGCCATGGCGGCCCTTCTCAGGGATGCCATCCATCCCAACCTCGTCCAGACATCGGAGGGCCTCCCCGCCCTCGTCCACGGCGGTCCCTTCGCCAACATCGCCCACGGCGCGAACTCCGTGATCGCGACCAAGCTCGGGCTGAAGCTCGGGGATCTCTGCGTCACCGAGGCCGGCTTCGGGTTCGACCTGGGCGCCGAGAAGTTTTTTGACATCAAGTGCTGCTACGCCGGGCTCCGACCCGATGCCGTGGTGCTGGTCGCCACAGCGCGGGCCCTCAAGTATCACGGGGGCGTTCCAGTCAAAGATCTCGACCACGAAAACCTGGAGGCCATCCACCGCGGCATGGCGAATCTTGAGCAGCACGTGGGGGCGATCCGCCTCTTCAAGGTTCCTCTTATCGTCGCCCTGAACCGCTTCCCCTCTGACAGTGAACGGGAGCTCCGCTTGATCCAGGAACGATGTGCCGGGCTCTCGGTTCGCGCCGAGATCGCTGAGGTCTTCACCTGCGGTGGCGAAGGGGGAGAGGCCCTGGCGCGCGGTCTCCTCGACTTACTCGAGCGGGAGCAGTCGGAGTTCACGCCCGTCTACGACTGGAGCCTGCCGATCAAGGAGAAGATCGGGATGATCGCCGAGAAGATGTATGGGGCGTGGGGGGTCGCCTACACGAAGCAGGCGGATCGTCAGGTGGTCCAGGCGGAGGCGCTGGGGTATGGCGAGCTGCCCATCTGCATGGCCAAGACTCCCCGCTCCCTCTCGGATGACCCGGCCGTCTATGGGCGACCCCGCGACTTCACCGTGACGGTGAGCGAGCTGCGCATCTCGGCGGGGGCGGGATTCTTGGTCCCGATCACCGGAGAGATCATGACTATGCCCGGTCTCCCCGCGCTCCCCAACGCCGAGCGGATTGACGTGGACGAGGAAGGCCGCATTACCGGGCTGTTCTAAGCTCCTACGGTCTGGGGTCACCTCCGACCGGGAGCTTGCCGGGGC
>JACOUJ010000158.1 GCA_016177865.1 Candidatus Rokuibacteriota bacterium | reverse complement strand
CCTTCCATCCTAGTCCCGGCGGGCGCGTCCCCGCAGGAGTTCCTCGTAGAGGGCGACCACGCGATTCACGTGGGTGTCGGCGGAGAGGTCGGAAGCGCGCTGTAGGGCAGCGCGGACAAAGGCGGCACGCTGTTCGTCACTTCGGAGTAGCGTGACGAGCGCGTCGGCGAGCGCGGCTGGAGACTCCGCGAGCGCACCGGTCATCCCGTGTGCCACGATCTCGTCCACACCGGGCGCGCGGAGCGCCACAACCGGGAGCCCCACTGCCAAGGCCTCGGCGACGACCAGTCCCTGGGTTTCGGTTGTTGACGCGAAGAGGAAGACGTCCGCTGCACGGTAGACGTCGAGGACCTTCTCGTAGGGAACCGCTCCGAGGAAGTGAATTCGGCTAGCCGAAGGCAGGGTGGCGGCGAGAGCCCGGAGGTGGGGTTCGTGTGTACCCTTTCCGACGACGAGGAGGTGGGCAGGGTCTACCTGCTGGGCCGCGAAGTCAAAGGCCCGGAAGAGGGTGGGCAAATTCTTCTCCGGATCCAGGCGTCCGACCGAGAGGACTAGCCGGGCTCGGTCTGAAAACCCCAGTTGGGTTCGCAGGGCCTCTCTCGGACCGGGACCGATCCTGGCCTGAGGGATCCCTGTTGGAACGACTTCGATCCGGGTCCGGACCCCCTGCGCTTCAAGGGTGGTTCGTGTCGCCTTAGACGGAGCGATGACGAGATCGGCATGATTCGCGAAGCGTGTGGCCCTGGCGGCCGCCCGCCTCTGAACCCATCCCTGCGGCAATGGAACGTAGTGGGCATACTTTTCGTATCGCGTGTGGTAGGTGAAGACGAGCGGGCGGCCTCCGCGCCGCGCCAGGCGCAACGCGGTTCGACCGAGGAGAAAGGGGTGGTGGGCGTGAAAGAGATCGAGATCGAGGCGACGGACCAACCGGGAGATGCCAGGAGAGAACGGAATTGGGAGGACGAACTCCGGGTAGGTCAGCGCGGGGATCGAGCGATAGCGAATGATCCGGCCGGGGGCCGCGTTGTGCGCCGGAAATCTCGGGGCAAAGACAAAGACCTCGTGCCCGCGCTGCTCCAGTCCCGCGCGGAGTGTCTCGACTGCGGTGGTGACGCCGCCGACCCACGGGGCGTAATTATTCGTGAAAAACCCGATTCGCATTCGCGAGAACGCATGGTCACATCGTGTACTTACCAAAGTCTTCGGGTTTGAGGTTTTCCAACCACTCTTTAAGGCGCTCCTGCTGCGGAAGCCGCTCCGGGGCCTGGTCTGCCAGGTCTTCCGACTCTTTGGTCGCATCCATCGTCTTTGCCTTCTGGACAACCTCCTCTGCCACAAAGAGAGGAGCTCCGACCCTGAGCGCCAACGCGATGGCGTCCGAGGGTCGAGAGTCCACCGTCACTTCGGCTCCGTGGACCCTGAGGTGGATGAGGGCGAAGAAGGTGTTGTCACGGAGGTCGTTGATCACGACCTTTTCTACTCTGGCCTCCACCGCCTCGAGGACGTTTTTCAAAAGGTCGTGGGTCATGGGCCGCGGGGTGGAGATTTTCTCCAATTCGAGGGCGATGGCATTCGCCTCAAAGATTCCAACCCAGATTGGAAGTGATCGTTTGTCTTCCTCGTCCCGGAGAATGATGATCGGCATGTTGCTCATCGGATCGAGGGTCAATCCCCGCACCTTCATTTCGACCCACATCGTCGCAAACCTCCTGTAGAAACGCCTCGGGGCCTCAAGCCTTTGAGCAGGACGAGGATTCCCTCTGAAGAATCACTCGTAACCGTATCATTCCCCTGCCCCGCCTGTCAACTACTGCGCCTCCAACTATGGGCTGGCGAGCGAGGCCGGCCAGAATAGACAAACGGCCACCGGAGATGTTCCGTGGCCGTTCATTTCTGCGGACGGGGTGTTTTACAGCCGGACGGAATTCTTGCTTCGCCTTCCGCTTCCGTTGAAAACGAGAGGCGGCTTGAACTCGAACTTCTGCTCAAGCCGAGCCCGGCGGTCCTTCCACCCCTCCTGGTATTCGAGTTCGTCCTCGTGAAGGGTGGCGGGCTGCTTGATGCCATGAGCCGTCCTGAATTGGACGGCAAGCTCTGAGGCCTTTTGCCGAACCCAGTCCCAGGGCGTTCCGAGAGCGAACTGATCCGAGACTGCCCCGATTCGCCCTGTGTGAATGTTCACCGCGAGCGTCAGACAGGAGATGATCGGGCCTGACCAATATGAGGTCTGCCAGTTGATGGGGATCGGGAGGATGTGAAGGTTGTGACTTCCCCGGCAATCGCCGGCGACCATCGGACAAGCGGCCCAGGGGGACGTAATCTCCCCGGGCGCCGGCCAGTCGCCTTGGGCAAAGGCCACGAGGACCGGATCATCCTTGCCGCCGTAGGTGAACCCTTTCTTGGTCTTGATGTTGTGGAGTCGCTCGGCAGAAACCACGTAACCGAGTTGATCTTTCTCACCGTTCTGCCCACGGGTCCAGACTCGGGCCACGACGAATCGCGAGGATCGGCAGAGGCCCTCAATATCATAGAGATCTTCAGGGGCGCGCAGAATAATCACCTTCTCCTGCATCCCCTTGGATAGCTCCTCCATTTTTCTGTCCATGCCCTTTTGATCTCGGGGATGGACGCCGGCCTCGATGGCCTGAGCCTTGGTGTCCAGGTCAACGATCTCAAACAAGTAACCACGCTTCATCTTGGAAGACGCGATCACCAACCCCGAATTGAACCGTGGTAAGAGATAAGCCCCTGTGGCGTAGTAGTTGAAGGCCATGGGTTCCGTCTTGTCGGCGAAAGACAGAAGAACGGTCTGGGAGGTATTGTCAGCCCGGACGGGTAACGGGAGCACGACAGTTGCCGGCCCGGTCCCTCGGAGATTCCCCGTGAACGCGTCGGCGACCAGATCCTGCCCCGGGCCGTAAAGGCCGAGTTCCGCTGCTTTCTCCGCCCCGAGCTTCAAGGCGTCCCACATCAGCCTATCAACCACCTCCATCGGCGTCTTTTCGGACATGACCCCGGTCACCGCCACGTCGTCGCCAGTGTGGGTCACCATCAGGCTCGAGAAGATGGGCTCGCCCCCGTACGAATTGTTCTCGAGGACAAACTTCGTGATGATCCCTTTAACTTCTTCCGCGGCCACCACATGGCCGCCCACCCCGCCGACATCGGCCTTGGTCGCTTTGACAAATCTCTGGATCAGTTCTGGTTTCCTGACAAGGACGTGCGCTTTGTATGAGAAAATGTTCGGGGTGTTCGTAACGACAATCTTTTCAGTCGACGTCCGGGGAAACTCATCAAGGTTGTCCTTGGACTGGCGGTAGTCCGCCACTTTCATCCGTGCCCCGCTATTCCCCTGGCCCCCGTAGCGCTTTCTGGTGTCCGCCATCACGCTCTCCCTCCGCGTATTGTCTCGATTGCATGTCCCGCTGCGAATGTGATACTATTCACAGTAAATAACAGAAGTTTAAATGTCAAGAGCATTGTTTTATGCACTGAAATTTGTTTCAGGGGAGCGTGATGGATAAAGATCTGGCAGCAAAGCTCGAGCTCCGACAAATGGCCCAGGCCGTTTTGCTCCACTACCGGGAGGACCGGCAACAAAAAGAGATCGCCAAGGCGCTCGGCGTGTCTCACTCCAAGGTCTCCAGGATGCTCAAGCGGGCGATCACGGAAGGGCTGATTCGCGTCGAGATTACACTGCCCAAGAATCCGCGACTCGAAGCGGCCTTGGTGGAGCGCTACGGTCTTCGAGATGCCGTGGTGATTACCGGGGGGGAAGGCCGAGGGGTCAAGGAGAACCTGGGGGCGGCGGCCGCGCGGTACTTCGAACGGGTAGCCATGAACGGTGTAAGCGTGGGCGTCTCGTGCGGGTTCACTCTCTACTGGACGATCCACCACCTCCGGGAAGGGCGTTTCCGGGACCTGGAACTCTACCCCCTTTCTGCCGAGGCGACGCTCAAGCTGGTGGACCTGTTCCCGAACACGTTGGTGGGCATGATGGCGGCCAAGTATCGTCCTCACGTGACGGCCTATGCCTTACCCGTTCAATTGATCGGCCCGATGAACGGCGTGATCCGAGAGCGCCGCCGTCTTCTCCGGAATCCGGAGATCCGGCGAATTTTCAACAGGGCACAGAGCGTGGACATTGCCCTAGTGGGAATCGGAATGATTGGTGAGGAGACGGCCGGGTTCTGTTCTTTGGCGGAGTCCTACGGCGTCTCGCCTCGACGCTTGACTGCGCTGGGGGTTGTGGGAGAGATCAACTATCAACCCTTTGACCGTCGCGGCCGGATCGTGGACCGGCGGGAGCTTCGGAATCTCACCAGTCGAGTGCTTGCGGTCTCGGCTGAGGAACTCCGGGAGCTCTCTCAGAGTTATGGCAAGCACGTCATCGCGGTGGCAGGAGGGAAGGGAAAACTGCCGGCCATCCGAGGGGCCATGGCCGGGGGGTTTGCCAATGTCCTGATCACGGACGAGGCCACCGCCCTGGGCCTCGTAGAAGGGTCGT
>JACOUJ010000157.1 GCA_016177865.1 Candidatus Rokuibacteriota bacterium | reverse complement strand
GCCAGACCGCCCCACGACCTCTCCCCGAACCGGTCAGTGACAGCGGGCCGGGAAAAGAGGAAGTCTTTCTCAAGCAAATGGATCTCTGGGGCTACTTCCTTGGCGCCGCCCTCCTCTGCCTCGCCCTGGAAGGCTTTCTCTATTGGAGGCGACAGACCGGCGGACGCCTTCACTGGCCAGCCAGACGGGTTCACCGCTGGGCCATAGGGATCCGAGGGGCGATGGTAGTCCTGCTCGTGGTGAGCCTGGCCCAGCCCAAGGCGCCTCGGTGGGTGGATCGGCTCAATGTGTTTTTCCTTCTTGATATCTCTGACAGCGTGACCCTGGCCGCCAGGGAACAGGGATTCCGATTCCTTCAGGCCAGTCTCGCCGGCATGCGAGAGGAAGACCGTGCCGGGCTCATTGTCTTTGGGGCCGAGGCCCGGATCGAGGCGCCGCTTCGGGCGAGACCGGTCTTCGACCGGCCTGAGTCTTCCATGTCAGGAAAGGCGACCAACGTGGCCCAGGCGGTTCAACTGGCCCTGGCCTCGTTCCCCCCGGGTCAGGCCAACCGGATGGTGCTGCTCTCCGACGGTCGGGAGAATAGCGGCAATACGCTTGCCTCGGCACAGCTCGCCAGGGGGCAGGGCGCGGACCTCTACTATGTCGCCCTCGGCCTGACCTTCCCTGAAGAAGTGGTGTTGGATCAACTCGTCCTTCCATCCGAGGTCAAGTTTGGTGAGCCCTTTCTCCTGAGGGTGGTGGCATGGAGCCTCCGGGACACTTCGGGCCGCCTTTCGCTCTACAGGAATGGAGAATTCATTGGCTCCCAACTTGTCCGGTTGACCCAGGGCAAGAATGTGTTTACCTACCGGCAATCGTTGGAGTCCGCCCGCGTCCATGTCTACCAGGCCCATCTAGAGGTCGAGGGAGACACGATAGAAGAGAACAATCGGGCCGTTGGCTTGACCGCGGTCCGCGGTAAACCGTTGGTCCTGTACGCGGAGAAGGATCGTGCCCAGGGGACCCACCTCGTCTCGGCCCTCCGATCGCAGCACATCGAAGTGGAGCAGGTTGATCCTGACCACATTCCGAAGGATCCGGGGGGCCTCCAGAAATACGACGCGGTGGTCCTTTCCAACATCTCCTCCCTCAAACTCACCAAGCGTCAGATGGAGTCGATCCGCGACTACGTGAGAGAGACCGGGGGCGGCCTCCTCATGCTGGGCGGCGAGGAGAGCTTCGGTCTGGGGGGGTACTACCGCACCCCCGTGGAAGAGGCCCTGCCGGTCACCATGGAGGTCAAGCAGAAGGTCGAGATGCCCAGCCTCGCGGTCATGCTGATCATTGATCGTTCTGGGTCCATGGCCATGAGCGTGGAGAACGCGACTAAGCTCGACATCGCCAAGGAGGCGGCCCACCTGGCGGTCGAGCTGTTGGATGATCGGAACGAGCTGGGCGTGATGTCGTTCGATACGGAGCTGAGCTGGGTGGTTCCCCTCGGTCCAATCCAGGACCGGGCCAAGATCGGTCACGAGATCGCCTCCATCAAGTCGGGTGGGGGGACAGACGGCTATCCCGCGATTAAGGAGGCGTACAAGGCCCTCTATGACCGCCAGGCCGTCCTCAAGCACGTCATCTTCCTGTCGGACGGCCAGATGACGCGAGGCGACTTCGCCGACCTCATCCGACGAATGGCCAAGGATAAGGTGACAATTTCCGCGGTGGCCATCGGGAAGGACGCGGATGTCCAGCTCATGTACGACATCGCCAAATGGGGGCGGGGTCGCTTCTACTACACCGATGATCTTAATACAATCCCCCGGATCTTTACCCTGGAGACCCAGTTGGCCTCAAAGGCGTCGCTCGTCGAGCAGCCCTTCCGTCCAATCCTCGCCAATGAGTCACACGAGTTGACGCAGGGGATTGAGTGGAAACAGACTCCTCCGCTCGGAGGATACGTCGCAACCTCGATGAAGCGAACGGCGGAGATGCTGCTGATGACCCACCAGGAGGATCCTCTCCTCGCCGTTTGGCGCTATGGTCTGGGTCGAACGGCGGCTTTCACCTCAGACGCCAAAGCGAAGTGGGGGATCCTCTGGATCAGGTGGAGGGATTTCAATCGGTTTTGGGGTCAGACGGCTCGCTGGTTGCTTCGGTCCACGACCCGCAGCGATATGACGACCACGGTGGAGAGACGGGACGGCTGGGGGGTTGTCACGGTGGATGCAATGGACCCGAAGGGGGAGTTCGTCAACTTCGTTGATGCCCAGGTGGGAGTGGTCACCCCGGAGAAGACACGAATAGCGCTCGAACTCCAGCAGGTGGGTCCGGGCCGTTACCGCGGACTCTTCCCAGCTCAGAGTGAAGGCGTCTATCTCGTTGGGCTGGCCCATCGCAAAGATCAAAAAATGGTGGGATCGCAGCTCGCCGGTCTCGTCGTTCCGTACTCCCCCGAACTTCGAGAGCTCGGAGCCAACACTACCTTCCTCGATGAGATCAGTGGTGTGACTGGAGGAGGGGCGCTTGTCCAGCCGACCGATTCGTTCCAACTGGCCAGGGGTCGCTCGCGGCTCTTGGTGGATCTCTGGCCGTGGCTCGTCGGTCTCTTCTTGGAGGACCGACTGAGGCGTCTTCAGCCCGCCCGAGACCCCTCCTGATCCTTCCGTATCAGCCTCCTGGATCTGGTGAAACGGAGAGCTGGATCGGGGAAGGTGTGGCGGAGGCGCTCCACTTGGCGTTCATCGGTGTTCCGAGCGTCCTCCCTATTGATCGGTCGCGAATCGACCAGGCGAGACGGGACACACGGACGGGCGCCGTCGTCTCCGATGATCGCGGCCTCGTCGACCTCGCGAAGGCCCTCCAGGCGGAGCTGATCTTGTACGGGACATACCGGCGGGACCCCGGGGGTGAAATTACGTTTCAGCCCCGCTACCTCGACATGAAGGCGGGTGAGGGGAAATCTCTGCAAGTCATCCGAGGGCCTTTTGAGCGGCTGTTAGACCTCCAGGGCGATCTCGTTCGCGTTTATGTCAGGGGTCTTCAGGTGGGCGTGAGGCCGGACGAGGCGGAGGCCATTGCTACTGCCGCCCGCCCGACCGCTTCTCTTGTGGCGTATGAGGCGTACGTCAAGGGGCGCCTTTTGGCCAGCGAGCGGAGTCGATCCGGGCTAGAGGGGGCTGTGGAACTGTTCTCGCGGGCCGTCGAGGTGGATCCGGGGTTTGGCATTGCCCACTTCCACCTCGGGATGGCGAATCTCGCTTTGGGGAATCGGTGGAAGGCCGCCCCCCAGTTTCGGGCCGCCTCTCAGGTTGATCCGAAGCGTCCTGAGCCGTACAAGGCCCTCGGAGACCTTTTGATGACGAGCCCGCGCCGCCTCTACGACCAAGCCATCGAGGCCTACCAGAAGGCCATCGCCCTGCGCCCCCACTATGCTGACGCGTATGTGGGCCTGGGAGATGCCCGCGCGGCCAAGGGTGACCACGAAGGGGCCCTCGGTGAGTACAAGCGCGCCCTGGTGGTGGATACATCCAATGCCAAGGTTCACCTCTCGATGGGGAAGATCTACTATAACGAGAAGGGGCTCTACTACGAAGCGGTCGCCGCGTACCGCAAGGCGATTGACCTCGACCCGTACTTCCTTGAGGCGCGGATGGGACTGGGGGAAATCTTCGAGGAGAAGGGGCTGTATCCGGACGCCATCAATGAGTACAAGAAAGTGGTTGAAATTGACCCACGGCACACGGGGGCCCGCTACAACCTAGCGCTCACTTACGAGAAAGTGGACGTCAAGGAGGCCATCATTCAATGGGAGGGCTACATTGAGCTTGCCTCCACCCTCTCTGCGGAGAAAGATTGGGTTGACATCGCCCGGCAACACCTCAAGAAACTCCGGGCGCTGGAAAAGAAGGAGTAGGGGCGGGGGCCGATGGGGCTAGAGACCCAACAACCGCTCGAGGCGGCCGCGGTCAAATCCGACAATCACCTCGTCGTCCACGGTGATGACTGGGACCGCCAGTTGGCCGGTCTTCTGAATCAGCTCCTGCCGGGCCTCGGCGTCCTCGGACACGTTGATATCCTGAAACGCGATCCCCTTCGACGAAAGAAACTCTTTCGCCAGCTTGCAGGGCACTCACGTCGGGGTCGAGTAGACGGCCACTCGTTTCATTGACTTCGCCTCCCTCCTGGAGACCACACTGGAAGATAGCCTTTAGATGATTGTATCCCCTCAAGGGATGCAGCGCGCATGGGGAGAGGATAGGGACGAATGGGAGAGCTTCGGAAAGACCTGACAAAAAATCGCTGGGTGCTCGTGCGTCAATCGCTGGGGATGCCTGCAGAGGGTCCTGACTGTCCGTTTTGCCCGGGCCACGAGCACGAGACCCCTCCTGAGATCACCGCCTATCGGAAGGACGGCGCGACGTCCGGCGGTCCGTGGGAGGTCCGTGTCGTTCCTGATGGGGACCCGTATTTCCGCGTGGA
>JACOUJ010000156.1 GCA_016177865.1 Candidatus Rokuibacteriota bacterium | reverse complement strand
TCCCGCGTTGCCCGTTGTCTATGCCTGGCGGCCCTTATCCCTTGATCACCCCCAGTGGTCTCAACTTGACGACCTTCTTCGAAAGTCCCGCTTGGTGGACCACCTCGACCACGTTCGTCACGTCCTTGTAGGCGTCGGACATCTCCTCTTCGAGGGCATCGCGTCCCGTGGCGCGGGCGATGATCCCCTTGGCGAGAAGCTCCTCACGAATGGAGCGGCCCCGGGCCGCCTTCACCGCAGCGGTCCGGCTCATCACCCGACCGGCCCCGTGGCATGTGCTCCCGAATGTCTCCCGCATCGAGCCCGGAGATCCCACGAGGACATAGGAGCACCGCCCCATGTCGCCGGGGATGAGCACAGGCTGGCCGATGGACCGATAGGCCTCGAGCAATTCCGGGTGGCCAGCGGGGAACGCCCGCGTGGCGCCCTTGCGGTGGACCAAGAGGCGCCGTTTTCGGCCATCCACCTCGTGCTCCTCTTCTTTGGCGATGTTGTGGGCCACGTCGTAGACGAGCGCCATCCCCAGGGCCGAAGGGGAGAGTCCGAGGACCCGCATGAAGACCTCGCGGGTCCAATGGGCCAGACACTGGCGGTTCGCGAACGCGAAGTTCGCCGCGGCCCGCATCGCGCCCAGATACTCCCGCGCCTCGGGAGAATCGAGAGGCGCGCACGCGAGCTGGCGATCGGGCAGCTGGATCCCGTACTTTCGCACCACGCGCTCCATCACCTGGAGGGCATCCGTGCAGGTCTGGTGGCCGAATCCACGGGAGCCGGTGTGAATCATGACCGTGATCTGATCCGGAACAAGGCCGAGGGCATCGGCGACGGTTTGATCGTAGACAGCGTCGACAGCCTGAATCTCCAAGAAGTGGTTTCCCGACCCGAGGGTCCCGAGTTGCCCCCGCCCGCGCTCGTACGCGCGCTTCGAGACCGCGTCGGGATCCGCCCCCTCAATCTGACCGTGGGACTCGATCCGAAGGAGATCCTGAGCCTCGCCGTATCCCTGCTCGACAGCCCAGCGAGCCCCTTTCGATGTCACAGCCCGCTCCTCAGGGCCCGAGAGCTTGACGCGTCCTTTCGAGCCCACTCCCGTCGGGATCGCGGCGTAGAGGGCGTCCACGAGCGGCTCGATCCGAGATTGGATCTCGTCCGTGCCCAGGCCGGTCCTGAGGCGGACGCCACAATTGATATCGTAGCCGATCCCGCCCGGGCTCACGACGCCATCTCTCACATCCGTGGCCACGACCCCGCCCACCGGGAGGCCGTAGCCTTGGTGAATGTCTGGCATCGCCAGGGAAGCTTTGACGATCCCGGGCAGAGCCGCGGCGTTGGCGACCTGCTCCAGAGACTGATCCCGCCGGATCGAGGCCATCAGCGCCTCGTCGGCATAGACGATCCCCGGCACCCGCATCCCGGGCTTGGCATCCTCGGGGATCCGCCAGGTGTAGGGACCGAGCCGCTCAATCCGAATCATCAGGCCCCCATCAACTGCACTTCCAGGGTCCGCTCGCGTGGCCCATCCAATTCGGCAAAGATGATCCCTTGAAATTGCCCGAGCACCAGTTCGCCCTCCGCGACCCCCAGGGCCACGTTGTTGCCAAAGAGGGTCGCCCGGAGATGTGCCGTCGCGTTCTCCCGGTCGCAGTCCGAATAGAGGGGATCATTGTGAAAGTACCCGTCCCGTTCCCGGACCAGCTTCGCCATCAGGTTCTTGAGATCCGCCAGGAGCGCCGGCTGCACTTCGTTGATGAACAGCGCCGTCGTCGTGTGGAGCGTGTTGAGGAGAACAATCCCGTCCCGCACCGAATGCCGCTTCAGGACATCCCGCACCTGCTTCGTCAGGTCCACAAACTGCTGCTTCTGCTCGGTCACGACTCTCAGAGTCTCGCGTATGATCTGCATGGCACCCTCCGAATTTCTGCCGAGGATGTTTGGGGAAGGGGCATCAGCGAGCGCGGGCAGGAGGCCCCTGCCCCGGCAGAGAAAGGAAACCGCAAGGTGCTTTGGCCAGCGGCCGTTTCTGCCTTTCAGCGAAACTATAGCACACGGTGTCGAGACCGACAACATCCTAGCCGGCCAGCGCCTGCTCCAGGAGCGCTCTCTCCTCGCTCGACATCTCAATCGTAAGGGCAAGGCGCTTGCCTTCCTCGCTCATCTTGCGCAGGGTCTTGCGCAGGACGTCAACCATTCGGCTCGCATCGAGCCGGGCGGCAAGGTCTAGGAATTGGGTCTCGAGGAAGACGAGGCAGAGGGTATCCTCGAGCGCCTGTACCTCGGGGTCGGTGGCCAAATTCTTCTTCCGGACGATGGCGCGCACCCGACTCACAGTGGCTTGGTCATAGCCTTCGGCCGTGAGGATTCTTGCCGCCTCCTTGGCGTGCAGCTCGTGGAGGTCGCGTCGCCATCGAAGATAGCCACCCCGGCCGCCGGGATAGGCCGAACGGGGAATCGTCCACCGGCGAATGTGGTGGGCCCGCGCTGCCAGGAGGAGGGATTCGCTGGCATCGGGGCGCAGCCGTCGAATCCAGCCGGTCACCAGCTCGGCGTGGGCCAGCTCCTTCTGCCGCGTGATACCCCGCACCGTGATCCGGTTGGGATCGTCGGCGTTGGCGGCGTCGATGGCGGCAAGGGCCCGCTGCAACCGCTGCTCGTCCATGATGTTATCCTGGGTCAAGAACCGCCGCGGCGGCCCGCTCGCCCGAATAGATGCAGTCAGCGATGCCGACACCGCGATACGCGCCCCCCGCCAGCGCCAATCCCTGGAACGAGCGAACGCGCGCCTCGATCGCCGAGACCTTCTCGAGATGACCGACCTCATACTGGGGCATGGCCCGGTCATGGCGATACACGCGGGTGAGGACCGGCCTTCCGCGGAGGCCGATCAGCGGCCGGAGATCGCGTTCGACCGCGTCCACCAGCGCTTTATCGTCATCTTCCAGGTTCCGCACCCCGAGCGCCCCTCCGACGAATGCCCGGAGCAACGCATACCCTTCCGGCGCCCGCCTCGGGTACTTCACACTGGAAAACGTGCAGGCAAGAAGCCTCGTCCCTTCACTCGCCGGGACGACAAAGCCGAAGCCGTCGAGCGGGTGCTCGATCTCGGCGCGCCGATACCCCAGCGAAACGGTTGCCGATGAGGCGTACGGGATCGTCCCGAGCATCCCGGCCAGCTCCGAATCGAGCGGCTCGAGCATC
>JACOUJ010000013.1 GCA_016177865.1 Candidatus Rokuibacteriota bacterium | reverse complement strand
CGAGACGATGCGCGCGCGCACGCCCAGGATGCGCCCGTCGGCGTCGAGCGCCAGCTCGCTCTCACACACCGAGCCGCGCGCCTGGTTCGTGGTCTCGAAGTCCTCGCGGCGGGTCGAGGCCCAGCGAACGGGCCGGCCGAGCCGCACGGCGAGCCACGCGAGCAGCACCTCCTCGCGATACGGCCCGGTCTTCACGCCGAACCCGCCGCCCACGTCGGGCGCGATCACCCGCACCTTGTGGATAGGCATCTCGAGCGTCTCTGCCACGCTCTGCTGGACGAAGTGCACCACCTGGGTCGCGTTCCAGGTGGTCAGCGTGCCGTCGCGACGGTCGAAGCTGGCGATCACTCCCCGGGGCTCGATCGGCATCCCGACGTAGCGCTGGATCATGAATCGCTCTCGGATCAGGACCTCCGCGGATAGGACCGCGACGTCCGGGACCCCGACCGAATGCGTGAACCCCACGGCCACGTTATCCCCCCACTGGGGATGGAGCACCGGAGCCCCGGCCTCTCCTCCGGCGACGAGGTCCGCGACGGCCGGGAGCGGCTCGTACTCCACCTCGATCAGGTCCAGGCCATCCTGGGCGACGTACGGAGATTCAGCCACCACCATGGCGATAGTCTCTCCCACATAGCGGACTGTGTCTTGAGCGAGCGGGTACTGGGGGGCGTGCTTGAGCCTAAACTCCACCCGCGCCGCAAGTCCGGGGGGCGGGCTGCCAAACGTGGGAAGGGGCTTCATCCATCTCACCAACTCGCGGAACGTGAAGACGCCAAGGACTCCAGGATGCCGCCGCGCGGCGTCGGCGCGGATGGCTCGGATTCGGGCGTGGGCGTGAAGGCTCCGGAGGAAGACCGCGTGGAGGAGCCCGGGGAGCTTGATGTCATCGACGAATCGGCTCTCGCCCGTGAGGAACCGTGGATCTTCGCGTCGCCTGACCGCCGCCCCGAAGTATTTTGCCCCCATGTTACCTTTTCACCTCTTCGTTTTTACAGGATGCTCTTCTTCTCCCTCGCCCTACGAGGGAGAGGGTGGGGGTGAGGGTTGCTGAGAGCCTGAGCGATCCGCTCCAGAACCGCTCCGGTTTCCTTGATCACCTCATTGTCCCAGAAGCGTAACACCTGATAGCCTAGTTGGACCAAGATCGCGGTCCGCCTGCGATCTGCTTCTGCCTGGACGGCATGTTGACCACCATCAAGTTCCACAACAAGGCCGCGCTCTGGACAGCAGAAGTCTACGATGAAGCTACCAATGGGATGCTGTCGCCGGAACTTTGCCCCATTTAATTGTCGATCACGCAGCCGCGCCCAGAGCTTCCGCTCGGCTTCGGTCTGATCACGACGTAATCGGCGGGCGCGCTCTCGACCTGTCGAGGCTTGAAGTTTCACGATAGTTTCCCCTCACCCTACCCTCTCCCCAGCGGGGAGAGGGAGCATCAGCCGCCCAGGTAGGCGCGCTTGACGTGCTCGTTTTCGATCAGGTCGGTCGCCCTCCCTTCGAGAGCGATCTGTCCGGTCTCCATGACATACCCACGGTCGGCCATTCGGAGGGCGTGGTACGCATTCTGCTCGACCATGAGGACCGTGACGCCGCGCTGACGAATCTCTCTGATGATGCTGAAGGTCGTCTCGATGATCGCTGGGGCTAAGCCAAGGGCCGGCTCATCGAGGAGCAGGAGCCGAGGGCGGGCCATCAGGGCTCGACCGATGGCCAGCATCTGCTGCTCGCCGCCCGAGAGTGTCCCTGCCGTCTGATGAAGGCGCTCGCCAAGGACGGGAAAATAGGTGAACACCCGCTCGAGGTCCTCCCTGATCGCGCGGAGGTCTCTTCGCGCGTACGCGCCCATTTCCAGATTCTCCCGGACGCTCATGTATGGAAAGACCCGTCGCCCCTCGGGGCAGTGGGCGATCCCGCGTGTGAGGATCTCCCGAGGCGTCAGATGGTGGATGTCGTCTCCTTCGAAAAGGATCCGACCGATCGTTGGGCGGAGGAGTCCGGAGATCGTCTTGAGTGTGGACGTTTTGCCTGCCCCGTTGGCGCCGATGAGGGTGACCAGCTCTCCTGCGCGCACGTCGAGAGAAATACCTTTGAGCGCCTCGACTTTACCATAGGCCGCATGGAGACCTTCCAGCCTGAGCATCAGCGACCCCGGGGCGGGATTGAACCGCCGACACCAGGATTTTCAGGTCTCCGGGCTGACCGCCAACGTCGTCTAAATTCTCCGCAACTTACTCTTTCGCGAGCCCGGGGTCTACATTGCGCCAAGTGGCGGCCAGTTGCACGCCGTGGCGAGCGTTGAGTGACAGCCTCGGTGACAGTGCCGACGCACCTCGTCGACATGCGCCCTCCTATTTGGCCTCGCGCCCGGCCTCCACCTTCAGTGCTCTCCCATGCCTCCTCACGAGAAATTGAGTTGCTCCAATGTTTCTACCGCTGCGTTGTTGAACCCGGACAGTTGCACATCTCGCAATGTCGCCTGCCCGCCAAAGAGTTCCTGAAGTCTCGTTTCTAACTCATGATTTGGGGCATCCTTTTGGCTCCAGTCGATGATATATACTAATCCGAGCATAAAATGTTTGACATATTGAGCGCAATGGACGATTCTGTGGGACGTGAGGCCCGAGGATGCTCGACACCTCTCGCCTGGGGCGCTGGACACCCTGCGCCGGCGCGTGATCCGAGTCGTGTCCGGAGG